>JASBUM010000619.1 GCA_030147905.1 Acidimangrovimonas sp. | reverse complement strand
GGCTCCATCCCCAGGCGTTCGTAGCGGAACACCTCCTGCATGGAGATGACATCACCCTCCATCCCGGTGATCTCGGTGATCGACACCATCCGGCGCGAGCCGTCCTGAAGGCGGCTGGCCTGCACGATCAGGTTGACCGCGCTGGCGATCTGGCTGCGAACCGCCTTGATCGGCATCTCGATCCCGGCCATGGCGATCATGTTTTCGAGTCGGCTGACCCCGTCGCGGGCCGAGTTGGCGTGAATCGTGGTCATCGAGCCGTCATGACCGGTGTTCATCGCCTGCAGCATGTCGATGACCTCCTCGCCGCGGGTCTCGCCGACGATGATCCGGTCGGGGCGCATCCGCAGGGCGTTGCGCAGGCAATCGCGCTGGGTCACTGCGCCCTTGCCCTCGACATTGGGGGGGCGGCTTTCCATCCGGCCGACATGGACCTGCTGGAGTTGCAGTTCGGCCGTGTCCTCGATTGTCAGGATGCGTTCGGAATTGTCGATGAAGGACGACAGCGCATTGAGTGTGGTCGTCTTGCCCGAACCGGTACCGCCCGAGACGATGATGTTCAGCCGCGTCGCCACCGCCGCCTGGAGATAGAGCGCCATCTCCTCGGTGAAGGCGCCGAAACGGACCAGATCGTTGATGCCGAGCTTTTCCTTCTTGAATTTGCGGATCGAGACCAGGCTGCCGTCGACGGCGACCGGCGGAACCATCGCGTTGAACCGCGAGCCGTCGGCAAGGCGCGCGTCGACGTAGGGGTTCGATTCGTCGACGCGGCGCCCCACCGCCGAGACGATCTTGTCGATGATCCGCAGAAGGTGGCGTTCGTCCTTGAAGGTGATGTCGGTCAGTTCCAGCCGGCCGTCACGCTCGACAAAGATGCGCTGCGGTCCGTTGACCAGAATGTCGTTGACGCTGTCATCCTTCAGAAGCGGCTCCAGCGGTCCGAGGCCCATCACCTCGTCGTAGAGTTCCTGGTTGATCGTGCTCCGATCTTCCTTGTTGAGAACGATCGACATCTCGTCGAGCGCCTCGCCCGCGATCGCCGCGATCTCGGTACGGAGGCTCGCCTCGGGAGCGTTCTCGAGCGCCGAGAGGTTGAGGTTCTCGAGCAAGCGCTTGTGCAGTTCGACCTTGATTTCGCTCAGCCGCTCGCGGCGCTTCTTTTCCTTGTCCACCGGCGCGGGCTGGACCGGCGCGCCCTTGGCGGCGGGCATGGCGGTCACATTGGCCTTGGCGGCCTGAGGTGCCGCGGCGGCGGGGGCGGCTTGCGTTTCGCTCCGCGTGCCGGCGGGCGCGGCCTGTTCGGCGGGGCGGACCGGGGCCTGACGCGCGGGCGCGTTATCGCCGGGCTTCTTGAAACGTGAAAACATGGCGCCCCCCTCAGGCGTGTGCCTCTTCCGCGGCGCGGTTGAGGTCGTAAAGCGACTGGGCGAGTTTCTGGATCTCGCGGCGCAAGGCGCTCTTGCGTGCTGATTCGGCCAGCGGCAGCCCGTGGTCATTGGCCTGGGTCACCGGTCGGCCACCGTCGGGCAGCATGATCTCGATATCGATATCCAGGCTTTCCGCCAGACGTTTGGCCCGCGACTTTCCTGCGAGGTCGGTGAATTTCGGTGCCCGGTTGAGCGCATAGCGCAGCTTTTCGAAGGGCAGCTCCTCGGCCTTCAGGGCGCGGATGAATCGCAAGGCGTTCTGTGCCGAGCGCATGTCCTGTTCGAGCAGGGTGAAATAGACATGCGCCTGCTGCAACACAGCCTCGGTCCACTGGACGACCGTTTTCGGCATGTCGATCACCACGAAGTCGAAATTGCTTTTCGCCATCGCGATCAGACGGTCGATATCCTCGGAGGTGATGATGTCGAGCGGCAGCATCTCCGCCGGCGAGGTGAAGACATGCAGCTTGTCGCGAAAGCTCTGCATCGACACCACGAAGGCGTCGCTGTCGGCGGCCGCGGTGTCCGAAAGGATGTCATAGATCGCCTCGCGCCGAGGCAGGTCGAGATAGGTCGCCACGGACCCGGTCTGCAGGTCGAGATCGATCAGGCAGACGCGCGGCGCGTCCTTGCCGGGAATCGTCGCCAGTTCCCAGGCGAGGTTCACGGCGAAGGTGGTGGCGCCGCAGCCGCCGGCAAGCCCGTGCACCGGAAGAACCACCCCGTCGCGATCGCCGCGCGCCTTGAACGTGGGCGGGGCCGCGCCGACGGGTGTGCCCTCGGCCGGGCCGGCGGGCCGGCGGATGCGCTCAATCGCCTCGCGCAGCGCGCCCTCGGGCAGCGGGTAGGGGACGAAATCATCGGCGCCGAAACGCAGCATCTGGTGCAGCGCGATGGGGCTGACCTCTTCGGCGATGAGAATCACCTTGATGCCGCGGCCCTTGGCGGCGCGGATCAGATCGCCGACCCGGTTGATGTCATTCTCGTCCTGGTCATCCACGGCGATGGCGACGAATTCGAGCGAGGCCGCATCGGGCTGGGTGAGAAACAGCGCCGCATCGACGAAATTGAGATCCCCCCAGCTTTCCCCAAGCTCGCCTTCCATGTCCTCGATCAGGAGATCGAAATTCTGGACATCGCGCGAGATCGTGCAGGCGACGATCGGCGCCGGTCCCGGCTTGAGCGCTGCAACATTTGTCATCGCTTCTTGTCCCTTCCCTATACGGGCCATGCACCCACAGCCGCCGGGGAAACGAAGGCGTTTCTCGCCCCGCGGCCGAAGTGGCATTGCCCGCGCGCGATTCCTTCGCGCACTGCTGGCTCTCACACAGCGAAGTTGCGGGAGAATATTGGCAACATTGGGGCTAAAAATTCGTTATTATTCGGCCTTTCCGAATAGGCCCGCGCAACCTGTGCCGTCAGCCGCCCGTGCCGGTCGTGCCGCCGGTTCCGCCGCTGGTCGTGGAACCGGGCAGCGTCGCGCCCGAAAGCCCGCCGGCATTGCTTCCGCTGCCGCCCGAAGTGCCCGATTTGCTGCCGCTTGCGCCCAGGCTGTTGACCTGCCCACCGGGCGCCGGCGCGGCCGAGGTGACGTAATTGCGATAGACGATCTCGGCATATTTACCGTCGAGCACCATCGGAGCGTTGCGCACGAAGCCCGCGACATCGGTGATCGCCCGGCGATTGGCGCGTTCGCGCGTCGCTACGGGAATCAGCGGATGGGTCTTGCCATAGGAGACGACCGCCTGCAGATGCGCCCGCGGCACCCCGAGGCTGACCAGATAGGCAACTACCGCCTCGGCCCGGCGCAGCCCGAGGACCTTGTTGTAGGCCTCGGTACCGACCAGATCGGTATAGCCGTAGACACGGAAGCGAACTTCCGGGAACTGGCGGATCCACGCCGCCTGGCGCTGGATGACGGCGCGGGCAGTGGCGTCGAGCGTCGCGCTGTCGAAGGCGAAGTTGACGGTGTTGGGCACCTCCTGCGCGAAGCGACGCGACAGGTCGATCACATAGGAACGCTGGCCGGTCTCGACCAGCATGTTGTTGAGCGTGGCCTTG
>JASBUM010000607.1 GCA_030147905.1 Acidimangrovimonas sp. | reverse complement strand
CGCCGCCCCGTCAGCCGCTGGCCGGCAGGATCGCGCTCGCGCCCTCGGTGGCAGGCCCCGCATGGGCGCGGAAGGCTGCGAACAGCTCGCGCCCGTTGCCCGCCGCGCTCGCCGACAGATCGACCGTGACCGGCGCGCGGGCGTCGAAATCGGCCGCCAGCACCTCCAGCCGGCCGGTGCGCGCGTCCACACGCACCATGTCGCCGTCGCGCAACCGCGCGATCGGGCCGCCGCAAGCCGCTTCGGGGCTCAGGTGGATCGCCGCGGGGACCTTGCCCGAGGCTCCCGACATGCGCCCGTCGGTCACCAGCGCCACCTTCAGCCCGCGTTCCTGCAGCACCGCGAGCATCGGTGTCAGCGAATGCAGCTCCGGCATCCCGTTCGCCCGCGGCCCCTGGAAACGCACCACTACCACCGTGTCGGCGGTGAACTCGCCTGCACGGAACGCCGCCTTCACCGCTTCCTGATCGTGGAAGATCCGCGCCGGAGCCTCGATCACATGGCGTTCGGGCGCCACCGCCGAGACCTTCATCACCGCGCGCCCCAGATTCCCCGCCAGCTGCTTGAGCCCGCCCTCGTGCTGGAACGGATCGGCATGCGGCCGCACGATCGCCTGGTTGAGGCTCTCGCCCGCGCCCGGCTCCCACGTCAGGACGCCGTCGCGCAGCTTCGGCTCGTGCGTGTAACGGGCGAGCCCGTCGCCGGCCACCGTGACGACGTCGTCATGCAGCAGCCCAGCGTCGAGCAGTTCCCCGATCATGAAGCCGAGGCCGCCGGCAGCGTGGAAATGGTTCACATCCGCCAACCCGTTGGGATAGACCTTCGCCATCAGGGGCGTCACTGCAGAAATGGCGGCGAAATCGTCCAGATCCAGAACGATGCCCGCAGCGCGCGCCATCGCCGGCAGATGGATCACGAGATTGGTCGAGCCGCCCGTGGCCATCAGCCCCACGATGCCATTGACGAAGGCACGCTCGTCCAGGATGCGCCCGGCGGGACGGTAATCGTTGCCCAGCGCGGTGATCGCCGCGGCACGCTCCACCCCGGCTGCGGTCAGCGCCGCGCGCAGCTCGGTGCCGGGATTGACGAATGAGGCGCCGGGCAGGTGCAGCCCCATGAATTCCATCAGCATCTGGTTGGTGTTGGCGGTGCCGTAGAAAGTGCAGGTGCCCGGGCCGTGATAGCTGGCCATCTCCGCCGCCATCAGCGCGGCGCGGTCGGCCTTGCCGGTGGCGAAGTCCTGACGCACGCGCGCCTTCTCGTCGTTGGGCAGGCCCGACGGCATCGGCCCCGACGGCAGAAAGACCGCCGGCAGGTGGCCGAAGCTCGCCGCCGCGATCACCAGCCCCGGGACGATCTTGTCGCAGATCCCCAGAAACAGCGCCGCATCGAAGGTGTTGTGCGACAGCGCCACTCCGGCCGCCATCGCGATCACGTCGCGCGAGAACAGCGACAGCTCCATTCCGGTCTGGCCCTGGGTCACCCCGTCGCACATCGCCGGCACCCCGCCCGCAACCTGCGCGGTGGCCCCCGCGGCGCGGGCCGCGCTCCGGATCTGCGCGGGATAATCCTCATAGGGCTGATGCGCCGAAAGCATGTCGTTATAGGCGGTCACCACGCCGAGATTGGGGGCGCGCTGGGCAGCCAGCACGGCCTTGTCCTCGGTCATGGCGGCATAGGCGTGGGCCTGGTTGCCGCAAGACAGATGCGCGCGCGCCGGTCCCGCCTCGGCCGCCCGGTCGATCCGGTCGAGATAGGTCCGGCGGCTTCCGGCAGAGCGTGCCCGGATCCGGTCGGTTACTTCGGCGATCGTGCTGTTGAGAGCCAAGTCCTTCTCCTTCGCCGGGCGCCACGGCCTGGCCCTTTGTTGTGCGACGCTGAGCGACTGGGTTCGAGCGACTGCGTTTCCGTCGCATCTAGCATAGCGCGTTAGCGCTAACAATTCAAATCAAGTTCGATTGCGATCGCGACGGCGATCCATGCCCGGGTCGCACGGGGTCACCCGCGGCGCGCAACCCACGCATCGGTGCCCGTCGCGAACGGCGCCGCGGCCATGGGGGCAGGGCGACGGGGTTTGCATGGCGATCATGGCGGGTCTGACGAGATTGCGCATGTAGGACAGCAATATTGACCTATATTGATCGCGGGAGGTTTCCGTTCCCAGAAGAGGACCGAACCATGAAGCATTTCGACGAAATCAGCGCCCCGCGCAGCCCCAGCAACGTTATCGCCTACGAGCAGGAGGCCCGCCGACTGCGTGCTGCCGCCATCGCCGCAGCCGGCCAGCGCCTTCGCGGCTGGCTGAAGGCGCGCCGTGGCCGCCCGGTCGGGGCGACGGGGATGCACGCGCAGGTCTGACGCGTTTCGCCACGGCCTTCCGAACCGGCGGCGATCGCGGCCGGGGCCGGGGTTTCGGGCGGGACCGACGTGGCGGTCGGGGCCGGCCACCCACGGGAGCCGGGGTGCGTCCTCGCGGCCGCGCCCCCCTTTCCGCCGCGGCCGGTTCCGGTTAGGAGGGGGCAGTTCCGTCCTGACAGCGGCCCGATCGATCATGCCCCAAGCCGACAGACCCGATAGCCGCCGACGCCCGGCCCCGCGTCGCTCCGCCTCGCGCGAGGATGCCGCCACCCCCGGTCCGGCCGATCCGGAAATCCAGCCCGCGCGCACGCCGGCGCCTGACGATTCGCCTCGCCCGGTGGTCCGGCTGCGGCCGCGGGCCGAGGCGCGCGCCATTCGCCACGGCTTTCCCTGGGTCTATGCCGATGAACTGGTGACCGACCGGCGCAGCCGCGCGCTTGCCCCCGGCAGTCTCGCAGTGCTCGAGGATGACCGCCGCGAGCCCCTGGGCCTGGTCACCGTCAATCCCGGCTCGAAGATTATCTGCCGCATGCTCGACCGCGATCCCGAGGCCCGGATCGACACGGCCTGGTTCATGCGGCGGCTGGAGGCCGCGCAGGCCCTGCGCGCGCCGCTATACGAGGCGCCATTCTACCGGCTGGTCCATGCCGAGGCCGACTTCCTGCCCGGCATAGTCATCGACCGTTTCGGCGATGCCGCGGTGATCCAGCCCAATGCGGTCTGGGCCGAGACCCACCTCGAGGCGCTGACCGAGGCGCTGGTCGCGGTCACCGGCGTATCCCGCGTGGTCATGAACGGCACCGGCAGGGCGCGCCGGCTGGAAGGGCTGGAGGAAGAGACCCGCACCCTGCGCGGTCAGGTCGACGCGCCGGTCGCGGTCCCGATGAACGGCGCGCGCTATCTCGCCGATCTGACGGGCGGTCAGAAGACGGGGCTGTTCTATGACCAGCGGCCGAACCATGCCTTCGCCGCGCGACTGGCCCGCGATGCGCGGGTGCTCGATGTCTTCACCCATGTCGGCGGCTTCGCGCTCGCCGCGCTGGCCGGGGGCGCGGCCGCGGCTCTGGC
Organism: Acidimangrovimonas sp.; assembly: GCA_030147905.1. Next base: position 187 of record JASBUM010000607.1, on the reverse strand, counting down.
GGTGGACAGCTCGGCGCCCGCGCTCGAGCTGGCCATGGCCGGCGCGCGCGCCACCGGCGCGGAGGCGCGTTTCGCCACGCGCCGCGGCGATGCCTTCGCGGTGATGGAGGAGCTGGCCGCGGAAGGCGCAGGCTTCGATCTGGTCATCTGCGACCCGCCCGCCTTCGCCCCGTCGCGCCAGAACCTG
>JASBUM010000587.1 GCA_030147905.1 Acidimangrovimonas sp. | reverse complement strand
GCCTCAAGCAGTTCGGGCAGCTCGCGCGCGCCGATCCGTTCGGCGAATTCGGCGAAGCTCGCGCTTTGCGCTATGGCGTCCGCCTCGGTCTCGCGCGGATCCTCGCTATCGTCGCGATGCAGGGCGAGATTGCCCGGGTTGATCCGCCGCGGACGGATGGTCAGCGGCTCCGGCTTGCCCGGATCGGGGCGGTCGATGCGCTGTTCGGAGACCAGTACCAGCGGCGCGGGTCGGTCCGCGGCATCGGGCCGACGGCCCGGGGTACGGCCGGCATCGGGGCTGGGACGGCGCGGGCGCACCACCTGGGCGAGGTCGTCGCGGTAGCGGTCCATCTCGGCCGCCCGCTCGGCATGGGCGGCGGCGCCGGACGACAGCTCCTTCTCGGCGGCTGTCGCCGCGACCGCTGCCTTGAGATGGGCGATGGTCGCCAGCCGGCGACGGTTCTCCGGCTCGGTCAGTTCATTGTCGGCCTGCAGCATCAGCCGTGACATCGCCGCGTCGTCATTGCCGTCGGTGCCGCGCAGCAGCTTGCCGCGGGGTGTTTCGGTTTCGCTTTCGCGAAGGGCGCGGTCGCGGAGGGCGGGGTCGGGCCGGCCCGGGACGGAGGGCATGGAATGCTGGTGGAAGATATCGCGCCGGGTGCCGTCGGCATCGGCGATCTCGTGGCGGGGCGCCTCCTCCGTCTGCGCGGCCGGGCCGGCGACGGCCCCGGTCATGCCGGAGGGGGAAACGTCCCCGGGTGCGGTGCTGTCCGCGGCGGTGTCCGTGGTTGGCGCCGGAGGCGGCGTCTCGCCACGCATCTCGGCCGCGATCGCGTCGAGTTCGGCGCGGAGCGCGGCCTCGTCCTCGGTCGGCAGGGTCGAGGGAATTTCGGCGAAGGCAGAGGTACGGTTCGCCGGAGCCGGCAGATCCGAAGCCCGTGCATCTTCCCGCGCGGCCAAAGCGCCGTCCGCGCCGGCTGTGGCATCGGGTTCGCCGGAGGCCGCGTCATCCTGCGCCGCCCGGTCGGTGGCCATCGCCTCCGCCGACGGCGCGTCGTTCCGATCCGCTGCCGGCGGGGCTGCGTCCCCGGATGCGTCGGCTTCGGACGAGAGGGTTTCGGCGGCCGGAGAATCGGCCGATCCGTCTTCCTCGCCGGGCGCACCCGACCGGTCCGCCGCCGCGATGTCGGCGGAGGCGTCGATCTCGGGATCGAGCGGGGAAGGCGCAAGCCGGCGCACCTTGACGACGCGCGCGCGCGCGGTGATGGGCTCTTCGCCCTGTTCGGCGGCCTCCTCGGCGGTGGCTTCCGGCTCGCCGGTCACCGCCCCGGCTGCGAATTCCGCGTCCTGGGCCGCGTCCTGGGCCGCGTCATCCTGGGCCGCGTCGTCTTCATCCGCGCCGCCCGCGACGGCGCCGGCCGCCGGCGGCTGCACTGCCGTGTCCGCCGTCGCGTCTGTCGCCGTGTCCGTTACCGCCTCCGTTACCGCCTTCGTCACCGCGTGGTCGTGACCTTCGGCGTCCTTGTCATCGGACACCACGGGGGGCACCACCGGGGGCACCACCGCGGGCATCACCGGCCCGGAGGAGGCCTGTCGGATGGCAGCCGTCGCGGAGGCATCCGCAGCCTGACGGGCCGCCGCGGATTCTTCTTCCGCCGCATCCGCCGGGGCGCTGGGGCGAGGCCCGGCAGCGAGATCGGTCCCGGCCTCATCCGTGGCCTCATCCGCGGCCTCATCCGTTCCCGCCGGGTCCGGGACGTCGGCCGTCGCATCGACCGTGGTGAAGCGAGCCATCACGCGGCTGATCGTGCCAACCCCGTCGTCTGCATCCCCGTCGACCGGATCCCCCTCGACCGGATCCGCGTCGGGCGGAACGGTCATATCGAGCGCATCCGTCTCGCCGGAATCGCCGTCGGCGGGGGACATATCGGCGGGCTCGTCTTCCGCCGTCGCTTTCGCTGCGGGCGCTGCCTCGGAAGCGGCGACGGCGGCGCCAATCGTGGTGAAATCCCCCGCGCCGTCGGCAGATTCATCCGGCCCGCGTCCGGCAGCCGCGCCGGGGGTGACTGGCTGTGCGCTCCGCAGCTCGATGGGGGCTTCCGCCCTATTGTCCCGGTCCGCCCTATCCGTGCCCGTCACGTCCGCGTCCGCGGTGGCGTCGTCGGAGTGGCGTCGGGGCGCAGCGTCGGGAGCCTTCTCGGCGAGCCGCCCTGCGGCAATCTCCGCGGGCTGATCGACGACGCGGTCTGTCGCGTCCTCACCGGTGGGGGCAGAGCCGACTTTCGTCGCAGCGGGGGGGTGCTGGGCAGAGGCTGCCGCTTTCGCGTCCGCCGCTACCCGGACAAGGCCCGCGCTGTGAATGGCGATCGCCCCGGGCGGCGGGAAGGTCGCCTCGGCCGCATGTCCGGCCGCGGGCGTCGGCGCATCGGCTTCATCCTCGAAACCATCTTCGTCCTCGAAATCATCATGGACCGCGACCGCCGAGGCCGCGGGGGGCTGCTTCGCCAAGGCCGCGCGGGAAGGCGCGACGGAGGACGGAACGGCAGCGTCCGCAAGGCGGGGCTCGCGCTCGGGGCTGGCCATCTGTGCCGCCATTCGCAGCCGCTTGAGCCGCGCGGCGACGCTTTCGGGCGCGGCGGGAACCGCAGCGGCGGGAAGGGCGCGCGCCTGATCGCTGCCATCGAGGGTCTGCGACCGGATCGCGTCGGCGCCCTCCGCCTGTGCCGGACCGTTCACCTCGGGCGCCGCCATGGTGGGGGGCGCCCCGCCCGCGCGCGGTGTGGCGGCCGCGGTGGCGGCAGCGGTGGTAGGTGTGGCGGACGGGTCGGGCGCCTGCGCACGCAGGACGACACCGTTTTGGCCGATCTTGGCCTCGACCCGGCGCTGGATCGCGCGTTCGGCGATCCGGTGCAGCATCTCGGCATCGGGCACCGGCGGCTCGGCCCCGAAATAGCGGTCGTCGGCGGCGAGGTCACGGAAGTATTCCGCGATGGCGCGCATGGTCGAAAAAGGCTCGTCGAAGCCTTCCAGAGTGCACGAAAAGGTGCCGTAGGATACCGTGAGGACGCGACTCGCTCCGACCATGACTCTTCCGCTTTCTACCAAAACCAGTTAACGCAGACTGAAGGCGCCGAGGATCAATTCCATGCTCACATCCGGGTAATTTCATGGATTGATTGTGGCCGCCCGGCTGCCGCGTCGCCATAATTGGAGACAATGATTCCATGAATCGCGCGATTGTCCAGTCCGACGGGGGAATCACGCTGGTCGG
>JASBUM010000576.1 GCA_030147905.1 Acidimangrovimonas sp. | reverse complement strand
AGCGAGGCGCGCGAACGCATCCGCGCGGCACTCGCGGCGATGGCGATCGCGCTGCCGGCCCAGCGGATCACCGTCAATCTGTCGCCCGCCGACCTGCCCAAGATCGGCTCCCACTTCGATCTGCCAATCGCGCTGGCGCTGCTGTCGGCGCTTGGCGCACTGCCCGCGGACGCGATCGGCGGCGCGATCGCGCTGGGGGAGCTGTCGCTCGACGGCAGGGTGATCGCTGTGGCAGGCGTCCTGCCCGCGGCGATGCGCGCGGCCCGGGAGGACCGTGCGCTCATCTGTCCCGAAGCCTGTGGCGCCGAGGCGGCCTGGGTCGGCGACTGCCGGGTGATCGCAGCGCCCGATCTTGGCGCCGCGCTGCGACACCTGATCGGCCGGACCATTCTGCCCGCGCCCGCGCCGCAGATTGCCGCGGATGGTGAAGCCGCCCGCGACATCCGCGAGGTCCGCGGGCAGGAAGGGGCCAAGCGCGCGCTCGAGATCGCCGCGGCCGGGGGGCACCACCTGCTGATGCTGGGGCCGCCGGGGGCCGGCAAGTCCATGCTCGCCGATTGCATGGCCGGCCTGCTGCCGGATCTTTCGCCGGCCGAGGCTCTGGAGACCTCGATGATCCATTCGCTTGCCGGGCTGTGCAAGGATGGCGGGATGGCTCGCCGGCGGCCGTTTCGCGCCCCGCACCACAGCGCCTCGACCGCGGCGATCACCGGGGGCGGGCGCGAGGCCCGCCCGGGCGAAATCAGCCTTGCGCATAACGGCGTGCTCTTCCTCGACGAATTGCCCGAATTCGCCCGCCCCGTCCTTGAGACATTGCGGCAGCCGATCGAAACCGGACATGTGACGATCGCCCGCGTCAACGCGCATGTCCGCTACCCGTCCCGGTTCCAGCTTCTGGCTGCGGCCAATCCGTGCCGCTGCGGCCATCTGCATGATGCCGCACGCGCCTGCCGCCACGCGCCGGGCTGCGGCGCGGACTACCTTCGGCGGATTTCCGGACCGATCATGGACCGGTTCGACATGCGCATAGAGGTTCCGCCCGCGGCGCTCGACGATCTGCTGGCGCCGCAGGGCGGGGAAGGCTCGGCCATTGTCGCGGCACGGGTGGCCACGGCACGCGGGCTTCAGATGCGGCGCTTTGCCGGCCTTGACGGCATCCGCACCAATTCCGAGGCAGCCGGCGAGACCCTGACGCAGATTGCCCGCCCCGACACAGACGGCCTGGCGCTGATCGGCCGCATAGACGAGCGCTTCGGCCTCTCGGCGCGGGGTTATCACCGGATCCTGCGGCTGGCGCGCACGATCGCCGACCTCGACGGCAGCGCCAATGTCCGCCACCCCCATATCGCGGAGGCCGCGCGGCTTCGCTTCAGCCGTCTCGCGGGTTGAGCCAGCTGCGCACGTGAAGACCGATCTGGGCGATCGCCTCGCGCGCCTCGGGCAGCGTGCAGGCGAAGATCTGCCACGCATGCGGCACGCCCGCCCAGCTCTGAACCCGGACATCGGCGCCGAAACCGCGCAGCCGCTCGGCCATGCGCAGCGTATCGTCGCGCAGGATCTCGTCCTGCCCGTGCTGGAACAGCACCGGGGGCGGTTCGCGGAATTCCGCCCGCAGCGGCGAGGCGGCCGGATCCGCAGGGTCGCGGCCCTGCAGATACATCCGCGCGATCTCCGCCACCCGCGCCGCCGGCAAAAGCGGATCGCGCGACGCGTTCTCGCGCAGCGAAGGCGCCTCGCCGGTCAGGTCGGTCCAGGGCGAAAGCAGAAAGACGCCGGCCGGAGCCGCCCCGGCGCCGCACAACTCCGACAACAGCGAAAGCGCAAGGCCGCCCCCCGCACTATCGCCGCCGATGACGACATCCTCGGGGTCGTAGCCGCTATCGACGAGCGCCCGCCAGGCGATGCGGGCATCCTCAAGCGCGGCCGGAAACGGCGCCTCGGGGGCAAGCCGGTAGGCCGGCGCGACTACCGGCACGCCGGAATGGCGCGAAATCGCGGCCAGCATCGCGCGATAGGTCCGCGGCGAACCTGCAACATAGGCGCCGCCGTGCAGATATAGAATGACGCGTGAGCGGTCCACGCGCTGCCCCCAGGAGATCCGTGCAAGCGGCAGCGCGGTGCCGTCGGGGCGCGGCCAGCTGCCATCCAGCCACAGCGACAGTGGCGGCGGCCGGAAGAAGAGGCGGGCCGACCATTCCAGCTCGCGGCGCGCCGCCCGCGGGTCCAGCAGGCGCGCCAGGCGCGGCTTGACCAGCCAGCGCATCGCCAGCCGCAAACCGCGCAGCTGCCAGCTCAGCCTCTGCCGCGCTTTGCCTCTATCACCTGCCATATCTTCTCGGCCACGTTGATTGCATCGAACCGTTCCAGTTCCTGAATTCCGGTGGGCGACGTGACGTTGATCTCGGTCAGATAGTCGCCGATCACGTCGATTCCCACAAAGATCAGGCCCTTTTCGCGCAACAGCGGGCCGATACGGGCGCAGATTTCGCGATCGCGTGCGCTCAGCGCGACCTTCTCGGCGCGTCCGCCGACATGCAGGTTCGAGCGGGTTTCGCCGGCGGCCGGCCGTCGGTTGATTGCGCCAACCGGCTCACCGTCGATCAGGATGACGCGCTTGTCTCCGTCCGTCACCGCGGGCAGAAATTTCTGCACGATCAGCGGTTCGCGACTGATTGATGTAAAGAGTTCATGCAAGGCCCCGAGGTTACCGTCATCCGGCGCCAGCCGGAAGACACCCGCGCCGCCATTGCCGTAGAGCGGCTTTACGATCACCTCCCCATGCCGTTCGCGAAAGGCCCGGATCGTGGCGAGATCGCGCGCGATCGTGGTCGGCGGCGTCAGTTCGGGAAAATGCAGCACCAGCAGTTTCTCGGGAGCGTTGCGCACCCAGAACGGATCGTTGACGACCAGCGTATGCGGATGGATCATCTCCAGAAGATGGGTGGTGGTGATATAGGCCATGTCGAAGGGCGGATCCTGCCGCAGCCAGACGACATCCCAATCGGAA
>JASBUM010000554.1 GCA_030147905.1 Acidimangrovimonas sp. | reverse complement strand
CCGAGGCGCCTGCGCGGCGGCGGCTTGCCTATGACGAGGTGCTCGCCCATCAGCTGGCGCTCGCGCTCGCGCGGCAAAGCCTGCGGCGCGCCAAGGGGCAGCCGACCCGCGGAGATGGCGCGCTTCGCGGCGCCGTGCTTGGCGCCTTGCCCTACCGCCCGACCGGCGCCCAGACCCGCGCGATGGCCGAGATCGACGCCGACATGGCCGCGCCGCAGCGGATGAACCGCCTGTTGCAGGGCGATGTCGGCGCGGGCAAGACGCTGGTCGCGTTGCTGGCGCTTCTGATCGCGGTCGAGGCCGGCGGGCAGGGGGCGCTGATGGCGCCGACCGAGATCCTTGCGCGGCAGCATTTCGAGAACCTCGCGCCCCTGGCGCAGGCGGCGGGGGTCGAACTGGTCCTGCTGACCGGACGCGACAAGGGGCGGGAGCGTGCCGCCAAGCTGGCCGCGATCGAGCAGGGTCGTGCAGCCATCGTGCTGGGCACGCATGCGCTCTTTCAGTCCGACGTGCGCTTTGCCGCGCTGCGGCTCGCGATCGTCGACGAACAGCACCGCTTCGGTGTTGCCCAGCGGCTGGAACTGGCGGCGAAGGGGCGCGCGGTCGACCTGCTGGTGATGACGGCAACGCCGATCCCGCGCAGCCTCAGCCTTGCGCAATACGGCGACATGGATGTCTCCGTCCTCGACGAGAAGCCGCCGGGACGCCAGCCGGTGAAGACCGCGCTGGTCTCGGCCGAACGGCTCGACGAGGTCGTCGCACATCTGGCGCGCGCGATCGGCGAGGGGCAGCGCGCCTATTGGGTCTGCCCGCTGGTCGAGGAAAGCGAGACCCGCGACCGCACCGCGGCCGAGGCCCGCCACGCGCATCTGTCGGCCGCGCTGGGTGCCGGGACGGTGCGGCTCGTGCACGGGCGGATGACCGCGGCGGAGAAGGATGCGGCGATGGCCGCCTTTCAGGAGGGGCGCTGCCGGGTGCTGGTCGCCACCACCGTGATCGAGGTCGGCGTGAACGTGCCCGAGGCCACCATCATGGTGGTCGAGGGGGCGGAGGGCTTCGGGCTGGCGCAACTGCATCAGCTACGCGGCCGGGTGGGGCGGGGGGCGGATGCCTCGACGTGCCTGCTGCTCTATCAGCCGCCGCTTTCGGCCACCGCGCGGCGCCGGCTGGAACTGTTGCGAGACACCGAGGACGGGTTCGTCATCGCCGAGGAGGACCTTGCCATCCGCGGCGCCGGCGATGTCATCGGCACCGCCCAGTCGGGGCTTCCACGGTTCCGCATCGCGGATCTGGAACGTCACGCCGGCCTGATGGCCACCGCCCAGCGCGACGCCCGCAACCTGCTGGCTGCCGACCCCGCGCTGACCGGCCCGCGTGGCGAGGCCGCGCGCCACCTGCTGTGGCTGATGGAGCAGGACAAGGCGATCCGGCGGCTCGGGGCCGGTTAGACCGCGGGAGGCCGCGCACCGGCCGGGCGGAGAATCAGCGCCTCGACGGACCATGGTTTCCCTAATGTTCTGAAATGTTCACCTAAAGTTCTTTACAATTGAATCGAATCATGAGAACAAATCGTAAACACGAGGGATGGAGTTTGACCATGTTCGATGATCTTGCCGCGGCCGCCCGCCGCTCGTCTCGCAGCCTGCTGGCCGATGCCGCCGGGATGGCGGCACTTGTCGTGATGCTGTTCTTCGGGATGTTCCTGCCTGCGATCCTGTGATCGCGTGCACGCGCCGACGTTCGAGCCTGCGATTTCCCGCCCGGCCATTCAGCGTCGCGGCTGCGGATTTCTCCCGGGCGATGATGCTTTCCGACCCCATGCGGAAAGCCGCCGGATCGCCTGTTCCGGCCTGCCTCTCGACCGGGAGCAGACTGGCCGCCACCCCTGGGTGGCGGCATTTTTGTAGCGTTCTGGCGATGTCGAGCGACTGGTGGGGCCCCGACCGGGGCGGGATCAGCGCGGCGCGCAGGTGGCCGCCGTCTCTCCGGCTTCGGCTTCCGCCATGGCCTGAGCCGTGGCTTCCAGCGCCAGCATGATCGAGGCGTGGCGGTTCTTGTAGTCGCGCGCGGGCCGCAGCACCTCATAGCCGTCGAAGGGCGGCGCGGGCACGGGGCCGCCCTGCTTGAGCATCGCCAGCAGCTGATCGCGCGCCGCCTCGATCTCGGCCCGGCTGCGGCCTATCGCCTGCGCACCGGTGATCGCCGCCGAGGCCTGGCCCAGCGCGCAGGCCTTCACGTCCTGGGCGAAATCGACGATGCGGCCGTCGGCCATCCGCAGATCCACCGTGATGGTGGAGCCGCATAGCGGCGAGCGGCGCTTGACGCTGGCGTCGGGTGCCTTCAGCCTGCCGGTATGC
>JASBUM010000552.1 GCA_030147905.1 Acidimangrovimonas sp. | reverse complement strand
CACAACCGCAACGTGGCCAAGTGGCGCGCGCTGCAGGCGGCGCGGCAGAAGGCCGGCCAGACCGGCTCGGCACCCTGAATTCGTTAATGAATCCTTACGCTTGCGCGCGCAGCTATCCTTCGGGCGGGGGCGATTGTCCTTGACATCGCGAACGGTCCGATGTAGGAAATATGCAAGCTGGAAGAAATGTAGGCGGCGTCGGGAAACCGGGCGCCGCTTTTGCTTTTCGCTCGTGCGGACAGGCATGAGAGGCGGGTACCACCACTGATGACAGATACTTCCCCCGAGGAAATCGGAGGGCACTCGCGATCGGTGATCGACGAGGCCATGGTGCTTTATGAAAACGCCACGGGCGCATTCGCGCTCGCCCTGCGCGAGGCGCATGGCGAGGACCCGAGGAAACTGAAGGAAGTAAGCGAATATGCACGCGAGTTGACCCGCGTGTTGCAGATCGTTCTGACGGAAAGGGCGAAGGTTGACGCATTACGCAAGAAGCAAGAGGGGATCGTCCATGATTTCGCCCTCGATTTCGACGCCGCACGGGATGAGATCGGGCGCCGCCTGGCTTGCCTGCGCGGCGCCGGAAGCGGTGGATGAATTCCTTGACGGATTGAGCGAGAACGCGTTGCTGGCCCTGCCGTGGATGTTCGAGTTCTGGGCCTTTCCGCATCAGCTTCCGCCGATCGGGGCATGGAAGAGCTGGGTCATCATGGGCGGGCGGGGCGCGGGCAAGACGCGCGCCGGCGCCGAATGGATCCGTTCGCGGATGGAGGGGCCGCGGCCGCTCGATCCCGGGCGGTCGCGGCGCGCGGCGCTGGTGGCGGAGACGCTGGACCAGGCGCGCGAGGTGATGGTTTTCGGCGACAGCGGGATCATGGCCTGCTCGCCGCCCGATCGCCGCCCGAAATGGGAGGCGACGCGGCGCCGTCTGGTCTGGCCCAACGGGGCGGTGGCGCAGATCTTTTCGGCGCATGATCCCGAAAGCCTGCGCGGGCCGCAGTTCGACGCGGCCTGGGTCGACGAGTTGGCCAAGTGGCGTCAGGCCGAGGAGACGTGGGACATGTTGCAATTCGCCCTGCGGCTGGGCGAGACGCCACAGCAGGTTGTCACCACGACGCCGCGCAACGTCGGCGTGCTCAAGGCCATCCTGGCCAATCCCACGACCGTCGTCACCCATGCCCCGACCGAGGCCAACCGCGCCTATCTGGCGCAATCCTTCCTTGAGGAGGTGCAGGCGCGTTATGGCGGAACGCGCCTTGGTCGGCAGGAGCTGGAGGGGGAGTTGCTCGAGGATGTCGAGGGCGCGCTGTGGCGGGTGGGGGAACTCGATCGGCTGCGGGTGGAGGTGGCGCCCTTGCTCGACCGGGTGGTCGTGGCGGTCGATCCGCCGGTGAGCGGGCATGCGGGTTCGGACGAATGCGGAATCGTCGTGGCGGGGCTGGTGGCCGGCGGGCCGCCGCAGAACTGGCGCGCCTACGTGCTCGAGGATGCGAGCGTCGCCGCGGCCTCGCCCCGGGCCTGGGCGCAGGCCGCGCTGGCGGCGATGGAGCGGCATGGCGCCGACCGGCTGGTGGCGGAGATCAACCAGGGCGGCGACATGGTCGAGGCGGTGATCCGGCAGGAGGATGCGCTGGCGCCGGTGAAGAAGGTGCGCGCCCAGAAGGGCAAGGGCTTGCGCGCCGAGCCGGTCGCGGCGCTCTA
>JASBUM010000551.1 GCA_030147905.1 Acidimangrovimonas sp. | reverse complement strand
AAGCCTCGTGTTCGCGGCCTCCATCTCGCGGCTGAGGCGACCGAAACCTCGGGCACCTGCTTCGCCGACGCCTTCCAGTTCGGCGCGCACCTGCCGACCACCGACCGCCGCAAGGCGGACGCTGACGCGTTTTTCAGCCATTGGGGCGTTCCATCCGTTCGTTGAGTTTGGCGACCATCACCGCTTCGATGACGGGCAGCAGTTCGGCCGCGACGGCGGGCGGCACACCGAGGGCCTCGCCGAGGGCCAGCGCGGCGGACATGTCCCAGCCGATCACCGCTCCCGGCAGCACGCGGAGTTGGCCGCCGAGGCGGCCGACCAGGTCCCAGACCAGCCAGCCTTCATGCGTGAGCGGCCGGTTCAGCCGGGCCGGACAGTCTTTGCACGTCGTTTGGCAGGCGTCGCAGTATCGATCGCCGCCGCCGAAGGACCATTCGGCGAGAGCGCGGAGGCGTTTTTTTCCTGTTCCAGCAGCAGACCCTTGGAGACGTAGGTCAGCTGGAACGCCTCGAAGATCGGCCAGACGTCGAGCAGCGCGTCGATGGCCTCTGGGCTCGGGTCGATGGGGTTGCCGTCGGCGTCGCCGATGCCCTCCCAGGCAAGCACCGCATTGCGGGCCAGCGCCTTGGCGAAGGCGACCGCGCGTTGCTCGTCGGAGGCCTCTTCGGAGACGGCCTCCACGGCCGGATCGCTTCGCGTCGCCACCATCAGCGCGGTGGTCAGCGGGCGCAGCTGCACCCGGACGCCGGGGGCGAGGTCGTGCCAGCGAGCCGCGTTGGTCAGGTCGAGCGTAAGCATTTTCAGTACACCTCAATGTTGTTGATCAGGGTTGCGGTGCACATCCGCCCGACCACGCTGTCGCGCGCAGCCTGCCAGTCGAAGGTCGCCTGCACCCCCTGCGGCCCGGAAATCTCAATCCGGGGGCGCGGCAGGTAGACGGCGTGCACGGTGAAGGTGAAGCTCTCGCCCGAGGGCAGCGCGTAGGCGAACTCGAGCTCACACGGTTCGCCGTTGATGGCCTGCGTCACCAGCGTGCTGTCAGCAAATCGGACCTCGATGGAGCCGGTCAGCGCCGCAATGGACGGGTCCGCGCCATCGATGCGGCCGTCGTTGCGGATAGTTTCGATCCGGTCGAGGTTGTTGGCATAAGTGATGTCGGCAGAGACCACGTTGCCGAGCGCCGAGCCGTTCCGCGTGATCGACCCGTTGAAATGGCCGAAGCGCTTCAGCTCCAGCGCAGCCGGGGTGCCGGCGCTCGTGGTCGTGCCTACCGTCTCGCCCTGCGCCACCAGCCGGGCCGTGGCGGTCAGCAGCCCCGAGCGCTGCATCTGCCAGGTGATCTGGTCGACCACGCAGCCGGAATACATCGCGTAGCGCGGCACCTCCGGCATGCCGGTCTCGATCGACATGCTGGGCAGCGTCCAGGACCCGGACTGGAACTCATGCGTCCAGGGGCCTGTGCCGGTCGTGGTCGGCGCGCCGAAAGCTGCCTTCAGCCAGAAACCGAAGGCCTCCGCGTCGAGCGGCACGACGACATCGCCGTCGGCCGTCACCGCGTCCTTGATCGGTGCCAGTGGGTCGCGGCCGTAGCCCAGAAGCTCGGAGTTCAAGAGCGGCTGCTCGGCCCCGAGCGAGGTGCTGGCGAAGGGCATGCGGGTGAATCCGCTCGCGGGCGGCGCTCCATAGGTCGTTTCGAACGCAAGCGCCATCAGCGCCCGCGCCCCCTGGGCTCGTGCCATGTCTCAACTCCTGTGGTCGGTTGGGTCAGGCCAGCGGATCGGCCGTGGAATAGTGCAGAACGACCGGGATCACGGCCGCCTTCAGGCTCGCCGCGCCCTCGACCGGCAGATCGACCGCGCGCGGCGCTTCGGCCTCGACCCAGTCGCAGAGCCCGCCCAGCGTCCGGTCGGCGGCGAGCGCCGCGCCGATGCTGGTGCAAACCGTATCGAAGGCAGTGTCTCGGTCCGCGCCCTGAACGACAGCCTCGATCTCGGCGCGGTGCTTGTAATGGTAGCGCAGCGGCGACAGGGTTACCTCTGGCTCCCCCGGCTCGCCGTCGCGCAGGATCAAGAGGCCATCCGTTGGCACGCGCTCGGGCGGCACGTCGCCGCGCAGTGCGGTGGCGGACAGCGCCGAGAGCCGCGCGTGTAGCGCGGCGAGGATGGTTTCGCGTGGGGTGGGCATGGTGAATGAATGCGTTTCGGCTACTCTAACGACTTCCGTTGGGTTCTGGGCATCCGCGATGGGCCAACTTCCAATTTCGCGCGCGCCGATACTGAACTAAGAAGGCTTACAGACACTTTGAACTGCAACGTGGGAAGTAGCGCGAGGAGTATCAGGATGGACGAGGACCCGAACCAAGAAATCGAAGTCTCTGCGAAAGCTGACTCCCTGACAGTCAAGGCCAAAGGGCGTGCTGCGGGCCGACTTGCGGACCAATTGGCAGATATCATTAGTCCATTTTCGGGCGTCCTCGGCGCCGCAGGTGATAGAGTTCAGGAATATCGAATATTCCGCCGAGAAGCCGCGGCAGCCGCATTGTTGCGCGCGCGGCAGATTAGAGAAGAACATGGCGTCCTTTCACATCGTGTCTCACCGAAGTTGCTTGCTCCTTGGCTTGAGGGAGCCTCAAGCGAAGACTTAGGCGGCGAGAACATTGTTGAACTATGGGCGCGAATACTCGCCACTGCCGGGGAAGGATTTGACGCAAGAACACTTCGCTATGTCGACATTGCAAAAAGCATTGGACCGAAAGAGGCATCATTTTTCCAGACAATGATGGAGAATTACAAAAAGACACAGATACCGGATGCGTTCTTGAACAAAGTTGGTCTCGACTCGCCAAACGCGAACTACGCCGCTTCTGAGAACCAAACTGCCATCTATAGACTTATTAACGATCTTTTCACCGAAAGTGGAAACAGCATTACGCGCGATCAACTTGTCTGTGAGATCGAAGGCTTGAACACAAAGATTGTTGGACATGTCGACTCGTTCGTTGTCGGCAGGAAACGCAACGGACCCAGCGGCTCCGATAAACCTGAGTTTGAACTCATCCAATGGGAAACACCAAACAGAGAGCAAGTTGAGGTTCTAAAGCTCGTTGGCCTGCTCACAGAGGTCACTAATGGCCAAACAAAAGCCGATAGTGGTAGAATGGTATCCTTTACCTATCTGAATCCCACGCGGCTGGGATGCGCTCTATATTTCGAGGTACTCCACAAATCAGGAGTCCATTGAGAGGCGAGGTCCGCTTACTTCGTTCTGCGCTCCACCCAATTCGCCACGATCAGCCCCGGCACGCTGTCCAACGCCCGGTCCGCATCTCGTGCGAGGTCCAGCCGCTTCGGCAGCTTGACCTGCGGGACCAGCAGGAAGATCGGTGCGGTGACCTTGCCGCGTCCGGTCTTCGAGCGCGACGCCACCGCCTGGCCTTTCGTGTTCAGCCGTCCCTCCGCCACCAGCAGGCTCGGGCCCGTGCGGCGATAGACGAAGCGCAGGCGCAGCCCGCGGCGCCGTTCCCATTCGCCGGGCGTGATCCGGCCGCCGCGCAGGGATTTGCCCGCCGCGGGCAGCGGAATCGCCAGCCAGAACCCATCCTTCGAGCGGATCAGCGGGCCGGTGTCGTGGGCGCCGACGATGACCGGGGCCTTCGACCAGACCAGCGCCGCCGCGTCGAGGCTCTCGCCCGACCTCGGGAAGTTCTGACTGCGGATCGAGTTGGCGAGCCGGGGCCCAAGCCCCGCGCCGGTGATCTGCAGCCTCCATGCGGTCTTCAGCCCGGTCCCGGCCTCACGCACGGCGGCCGTGACGGCGCGTTCGCCCGCCGCGACTTCGGCCGCCATCATCGCAACGATGTCGGGATCGATGTCGAGCTTCAGCTTCATGGCCGTCACGCCGGCCTCAGATCCACGGTCCAGACCAGCCGCTCGCGGTCGCGGACCGGCTCGCCCTGGATGAGGAAGGCCTCGCCCTCGATCTCGATACGGTCGCCGGGGCGCGGGTTCGCCACCTCGGCGACGCGCAGATCGATGCGGGTGGTCTCGGACCAGAGCCGCGCGTCGCCGAAGTCGGAGACGGCATCCTCACGCCGGGCGACGGCGCGCAAGAGCACTGGCGCGCCGCCGTCGGCGATATAGACCGCGTCCCGGCCGATGCTCGGATCGGCAAAGAGCGCGTCGAGCGCTGCCGCGAAGGCGGTCATCAGAAGCTCGCGTTGAGCCGCACCCGGCCGATGGTGTCGCCCGCGCCGCCAGCAACCCCTTCGGTCGCCACGCCGATCAGCGTGTTGGAGGTCGCCACGTTGGTGCAGCGCTTGTTGGTGTCGTCCCAATAGATCTTGGCGCCGACGGTCCAGGCCTGAGAGCCGACCTTGGTGATGTCGAAGACGCCGACGAACGCCGTCTCGACGGGATCGCCGAGGGCGGCGTCTCCGGCCGCGATGCCGAAGATCGAGCCGACGAGCAGCCCATCGCCGGAGGCGACGGCATAGGGCGCGGTCAGGGTGATGGTGTTGCCGGGCTGGACGTAGTTTTTCATGGGGATGATCCTCGTGGAATGACGAAGGGAGGCCCGTCAGGACCGCCCGCATGTCAGGGTTCAGGATGGGTACGTTACGCGCCGGAGTTCTTGTAGAGGCCGCGCCAGTCGATGGCCTTGGCCCCGAAGTCGAGGCGGCACTTGATCTCGACGCCATCGACATCGAAGCCGTTGCGCGTCTCGATGTAGGCGCCCTGCTGCCCCTCGAGATAGGCGTACTCGATGGTGTCGATCTGGTTCGGGCTGGCCGCCAGATACCAGGCGGTCTCGCTGGCGGCGTCGAGCCGGGGCTCGCTGATCGGCGCCAGCGTGCGGATCGACTGCGGCACCACGCTGGCGGTCGCGGCGGGCACCAGGTTCTGCGCGACCAGCTGCTCGGCCTTCAGTTCCAGCGAGGCGGGCAC
>JASBUM010000541.1 GCA_030147905.1 Acidimangrovimonas sp. | reverse complement strand
CGCGCCACCGGCGCGGAGGCGCGTTTCGCCACGCGCCGCGGCGATGCCTTCGCGGTGATGGAGGAGCTGGCCGCGGAAGGCGCAGGCTTCGATCTGGTCATCTGCGACCCGCCCGCCTTCGCCCCGTCGCGCCAGAACCTGGAACAGGGCCTGCGCGCCTATGAACGCATCGCCCGGCTCGCCGCGCCCCTGGTGGCCCGGGGCGGCTGGCTGGTCCTGTGTTCCTGTTCGCATGCGGCCGATCTGACCGCCTTCCGCGGGGCCTGCAACCGCGGGATCGGCCGCGCCGGGCGGCGGCCGCAACTGGTCCATACGGGCTTTGCCGGCCCCGATCATCCGCAACTGCCGCAACTGGCCGAAAGCGGCTATCTCAAGGCGCTGTTCTACCGGCTGGCGCCATGATGCGTGTGGTGCTCGACGCCTGCGTTCTCTACCCCACGGTACTGCGCGAGCTGCTTCTGGCCGCGGCGCGGCAGGATCTCTACATGCCCTTGTGGTCGCCGCGGATCCTCGAGGAATGGGCGCGCGCCGCCGCGCGTGAAGGCCCGGGCGCCGAGACCCTCGCACGGGGCGAGATCACCCGCCTCGGGCTTCACTGGCCGCGCGCCTCGATCCGGCCCGATCCGGCGCTCGAGCGTCGGCTGTGGCTTCCCGACCCTGACGATGTCCATGTTCTCGCCGCTGCAATCACCGGCGGGGCGGATCTGATCGTCACCTTCAACGCGCGCGATTTCCCCCGCGGCACCCTCGCGCAGGAGGGATTGGACCGCGCCGATCCCGATCAGCTCTTCGCGCAGTTGCGCGCCCGCGCACCCGAGGCCGTGGAGACTGCGGTCGCCACGGTGCACGCCGAGGCGCGGCGCCTGTCGGGGGAACCGATCGCACTGCGCGCATTGCTCAAGCGGGCCGGCCTTCCGCGTCTGGGCAAGGCCCTGGACGGCTGAAGCGCCCGCCGGCTCCCGCCGACGGCCGCGATGGCTCCCCGGATGGGGGCTTGCGGTCGCGGATATGGCCCGCCGGTCGGGCTCGCCGACAGCCGTTCCAACGTTCCGGCCCCATCTTTCGTTGAAAAATATCCCGGGGGTCCGGGGGCAGCGCCCCCGGGGCGCAGGCCGGAGTCTGGCGGCGCGGCAGCAGCGTCTCGCGCGAAAAGGTCCCGCGCGGACGCGCCCCGGCTCGCGCGATGGCCTGCCCTTACCCCGCCGCGGCGGCTTCCCAGCGCGCTTCCAGCACTTCGATCGCGGCCACTCGCTCGGCCATCGGCGGATGGCTCATCAGCCAGGCCGCCGGGCGCGTGGCCGCACCGCCCGGGGCGGCGAGACGGTCGAGCTTGGCGAACAGCGACTTCTGCGCCGCAGTGCCGATCCCGGTCTTGCTCAGCAGCGCCGCGGCATAGGCGTCGGCCTCGAGTTCATCCGCCCGGCTCAGCCGGGCCGCCCACAGCCGCATCGCCATGCCCGTCAACCACGGCCCGATCCCCGGAAGCATCCGCGAAAGGACCATTCCAAGCGCCATGCGCATCGCGTTCTGGCCCGAGAAATCGATCATCCGGCGCCGTGTATGACCAAGCGCCACGTGACCCAGTTCATGCGCGATCACGCTGGCGATTTCCTCGGCGCTGACCGCACCCGAACGGTATTGCTCGTATAGGCCGCGGGTCAGATACACCCGTCCGTCGGGTGCGGCGAGCCCGTTGATCGGGGCGATCTCGTAGATCGCGACCTCGATCCTTCGCAGGCCCATCGCCTCGGCCATCCGCGCGCAAAGCGCAAGCAGCGCCGCATCCGCAAGCCGGCTCGACCGCGCCGCCAGTTCGCGCAGCATCCGCCAGCTCGACAGCCGATAGGCGAGATAGCCCCCCGAGAGCAGCAGAAGAAGCGACAGCAACCGGATCAAGGACCCGGCTCCGGCGTCGCTTGGGCGGACCGCGGCGCCGCCGCGCCATGGCCCTGCAGCACCGCATCGTAGAGCGCGAATTCAGCCGCGCAATGGTGGCGCAGCCGTCCCGCCGTTCGCGGCCCCAGCGCGCAATCCGCGGGCGGCGAGACATTGACGCGCGGCAGCGACAGCGCGAAGCCCAGACGCCCGGACATGAAGTCCACGAAATCCTCCATCCGTTCATAGGCGAACAGATGTTCGATCTGCTGCCCCGGCTTGCGCCCGGCGAGAAAGCGCGACTGCGCGCCCACATCGGCATAGGCGGGCTGGGGCCGCGCGACATAGCCCTCGACGAATTGCTCGAAGCTCATGTCGGCGGTCGATCGCGCCGCGTCGGGCAGATCGGCGCGCCGGCGGAAGCGATACCAGCTCGCCAGCCAGTCCACCGGCTCGCGCATCAGCGCGACCGCGGTAAAGGGGGCGCCCGCGCTCTTTTCCAGATAGGGCTGTATGAAGCGCCGGTAACGGTAGCCCGGCGTATGCTTGAGCAGCGGCGGCCGGGTCACCGCCACTGCGGCCTGGGCCGCAAGCGCCGCCTCGATCGCGGTCGAGCCGGTCTTGGGTGTTGCCAGAAAGACCAGCCGCTGGTCCCAGAATATCAGCATGAATCCGTCTTCTCGTCGCGATCCGTGTTTTTCGCCCGGAACGGCACAGGCGTAAACCGTCTTTTAACCGCGGGCGCGGAATGATGAATTTTAATAGAAATCAGTTGATATGTTCGCCTTTTGGTCTCATAGATCGACGGAACAAGACACGAACAACGGCTGGATTGCCCCGCGCCTCGGGCTATGAAATAAGGGATCGACACGATGGCAACCGCGAACCTGCTCGACTTGGACGGAAAGCGCGACATGGACAAGCAGAAGGCGCTCGATTCGGCGCTGGCCCAGATCGAACGGCAGTTCGGCAAGGGATCGATCATGAAACTGGGCGCCGACAATCCGGTGGCCGAGATCGCCTCGACCTCGACCGGCTCCCTGGGGCTTGATATCGCGCTGGGGATCGGCGGTTTGCCGAAAGGGCGGATCATCGAGATCTATGGCCCCGAAAGCTCGGGCAAGACCACGCTGACGCTGCATTGCGTCGCCGAGGAACAGAAGAAGGGCGGGATCTGCGCCTTCGTCGACGCCGAACATGCGCTCGATCCGCAATATGCCAAGAAGCTCGGCGTCGATCTCGACGAACTGCTGATCTCGCAGCCCGACACGGGCGAGCAGGCGCTGGAG
>JASBUM010000533.1 GCA_030147905.1 Acidimangrovimonas sp. | reverse complement strand
TTGTCGGGCACGGTGATCTCGATATTCTCGTCCACCACCGGATAGACCCAGACCGAGGAAAACGAGGTATGGCGCCGCGCCGCGCTGTCATAGGGCGAGATCCGCACCAGCCGATGCACCCCGGATTCCGATTTCAGCCAGCCATAGGCGTTGTGACCCGAGATCTTGTAGGCGACCGAGCGGATCCCGGCCTCTTCGCCCGGCGTCTCGCTCATCAATTCGACCTTGTAGCCCTTCTTCTCGGCCCAGCGCACATACATCCGCGCCAGCATCGACGCCCAATCGCAGCTTTCGGTGCCGCCGGCGCCGGCATTGATCTCGAGGAAGGTGTCGTTGCTGTCGGCCTCGCCGTCCAGCAGCGCCTCGATCTCCTTCTCGGCGGCGCGCCCGGCAAGCGCGCGCAGGGCCGCCTCGGCCTCGGCGACGACCTCGCCGTCGGATTCAGCCTCGCCCAGTTCGATCAAGCCGACATTGTCGCGCAGATCGCGGGCGATCTCTTGATGCGTGGCCAGCGCATCCATCAGCGCCTGCCGCTCACGCATGAGCTTCTGCGCCCGCGCCGGATCGGACCACAGGTCGCCATCCTCGATCATCGCGTTGAATTCCTCCAACCGATGCGGGGCTGTATCGATGTCGAGCCGACGGGCAAGCAGCGCCAGCGACTTTTCGACGGAATCGACGAGATTCTGGATTTCGGCACGCATGTTGGTTCTTTCCCGGATCGGCACTCCGCGGCGCGGTGATAACGGCTTGTGTCGCGGCGGGCAAGCGGCTTGCCGGCGGCAGGCGCGCGGTTGCCGGGCGGGCGCCACCCGCGCACCGCGGAACCGGACGCCGCGGGGGACCACCTTGCGTCCCCGCGCCTGCCACCCCGCCGTCAGGTCAGTAAAGCCCGCCGGAACTGACGGTGCCCACATTGGCATTGCTCGCCGGCAGGCTGGTGGACGGCACGTTGCCCTGCCCCGTCTGCCCCGGCGCATAGAGCGGCAGGTTCGAGCCCATGGCAAATCCTCCGTCGACGACACCCGGCCCGGTGGTCGGACCTTCGCCGTTGCGGAAATATTCCGCCTGGACGTTGGGTCCGGTCGCCCCGGCGGGAAGCGGCGCGCAGGTCCAGCGGTCGACATTGGCGAAATAGCCGCCCGGCGGCACCGGGAACGGCCCGCCGCCGTATTTCTGTACCGCCTTCTCCATGAAGCGCTGGAAGACCGGCGCGCAGATGGTCGAGCCATAGGCGTTGCGCCCAAGGGTGCGCGGCGTGTCGTAGCCGATGTAGCAGCCCGCAACGATGTTCGAGGTGAAGCCGATGAACCACACATCCTTGGCATCGTTGGTGGTGCCGGTCTTGCCCGCCACCGGCACCGGCAGGTTGACGACCCCGGCCGCGGTGCCGCGCTTGACCACACCCTCCATCATCGAGACCAGTTCATAGGCGGTGATCGGGTCCATGGCGCGTTCGCGCTTGGAGACGATGGTGGGGCTTTGGCCCGGCGGGATGTTGGGGTTCCGG
>JASBUM010000104.1 GCA_030147905.1 Acidimangrovimonas sp. | reverse complement strand
CCACCGGCGCGGCGTGCGGAACCGGGCCGTGGCGCGCGGCGCCCGCCACGCTGCGGGCGCGCGGCCGCGCCGGGTGGCACGGCAGCGCCGGCCACGCGCCTAGTCCTTTCCGCCGGCGAGACTTTCGAGTTTCGCGCGCAGACCCTCAAGCCGGTATCCGTGCCGTGCGGGCAGGCCGATCAGTTCGTCCACCGGCCGGTGTCCGGCCTGCGAAAGGGCCCAGACGATCGATGAGCGGTTGCCCGAGGCGCAATAGGCCAGAACCGGCCCCGCCGCGGCCGCGATCGCGCGCGCCTGCGTCGCGACGTTCTCGGCCGTCAGCGCACCGCTGACGACCGGGTTCTCGACGAATTCGAGCCCCGCCTCGCGGGCCGCGTCGGCCATGCGCGCGGCGTGCAGCCGCGGCGGGATCTCGGCGTCGGGGCGGTTGCAGATCACGGTGCTGTAGCCGGCCGCGGCGATGGCCGGCAGATCGGCAGGGTCGATCTGCGGCGAGACGGCGTAATCTTCTGTCAGGGGTCGGATTTCCATGGTTCTTCCTTAACCGTTCGCGCCCGGCCGAGAGGCACGCGCGGCCCCGATCCTAGGCGCGGCCGCGCGGATGCGAAAGGCCCCGCATGCTCCGGGACCGGCCTGCGGCAATCAGAGCTTGTTGAGCGGCACCTTCAGATAGGCGGTGCCGTTGTCCTCGGGCTCGGGGCTGCGGCCCGCGCGCATGTTGATCTGCAACGACGGCACGATCAGGCGCGGCATCGCGAGGGTCGCGTCGCGCTGGGTCCGCATGCGAACGAATTCGTCGCGCGACTTGCCGGCGCCGACATGGACGTTGCGCGCCTTCTGCTCGCCGACCGTGGTTTCCCAGGCGTATTCCTCGCGCCCCGGCGCCTTGTAGTCGTGACCGACGAAGATCCGCGTCTCATTCGGCAGGGTCAGGATCTTCTGGACGCTGTCATACATGGTCTCGGCCGAGCCGCCCGGAAAATCGCAACGCGCGGTGCCGAAATCCGGCATGAACAACGTGTCGCCGACGAAGGCGGCGTCGCCGATCACATAGGTCAGGCAAGCGGGCGTATGGCCGGGCGTGTGCAGCACGTCACCGCGCAATTGCCCGATGTGGAAACTGTCGCCCTCCTTGAACAGCCGGTCGAACTGGCTGCCGTCGCGCTGGAATCGGGTGCCTTCGTTGAAGATCTTGCCGAATGTGTCCTGAACCACGGTGATCCGCTCGCCGATGCCGATCTTGCCGCCCAGACGTTCCTGAATATCGGGCGCGGCCGAAAGGTGATCGGCATGGACATGGGTCTCGAGGATCCATTCCACGTTCAGCCCCTCGGACCGGATCCATTCGATCACCCGATCGGACGAGGCGGTATCGGTACGCCCCGAGGCATAGTCGAAATCGAGAACCGAATCGATCACCGCGCAGTTCGAGCCGGCCGGATCACGGACGACATAAGTAATCGTGTTCGTGGCCTCGTCGAAAAAGGCCTTGACCTGCGGTGACATCGGACGTCTCCCCTTTGCTGTCTGCATCCTATATGGCGCGCGCGCGATACATCTCAATGTTGGAATGTCGAAAAACCGTGCCCGAAAAGGCGACTTCGGGATTTGACTTGAGTCAAGGCGGCAGGCGATGGCGCACCCTAGCCTTGGCGGATGTCATGGAGAAGCGCATGTCAGACATGTTCAGCGACACCCCCGAAGACCGGGATCCGCCCGCCAAAGGCGTCGGCCGCGAAAGGCCCGTCGCGCCAAGAACGCCTCCGCGATCGCAGTCTCCCCGATCGCAGTCTCCCCGGTCACCGGCCGCCCCGTCGCCGCGCCCCCCATCGCTGGCCCCCCGGTCGCTGGCCCATCGTCGACGGCAACTGATCGCGCGGCTGAATGATCTTGGCGCCCGGCTTTCCGGTATCGGCGCCGAGCTGGGCGATCATAACGCCAAGGACTGGGAAGAACTCGCCACGTTGCGCGAGGGCGACGAGGTGCTGGAACGGATCGGCCGCTCGGGACTGGGCGAGATCCGCCAGATCACCGCAGCGCTGCGGCGGATGGACGAGGGCGAATACGGCTATTGCCTGCGTTGCGGCACAGCCATCGCCCGGGCGCGGCTGGACCTTCTGCCCCATACCCCGTATTGCAGCGCATGCGCCGGATCGGCACGGAAGGACTCGCGATGAAGAACGCAGGCGACACCCCCGGCGGGTCCCGGGGCAAGACCCCGGCGGCCAAGCCGCGCGACCCCCGGCTGGGCGCGCTGCTCGAGGAATGGCGTGGGCTTGCGCGCATTCTGCCCCCGGCGGGTCCAGCACCGTCCGCGCATGCGGGCGCTGCAGGCCGCAACGGCACCGACCACGGAAACTGACCTGCCGGTCGCGCCGACCGCTTTGTTCGAGGCATCCGTCCTGCGCGACGCCCCGCCACGGGCCTTTCACGCAACGCAACCTTGATTGCCTGTGCGACGCCTCGGGCGAAGCCTGCCCCGTCACGCGGCCCCGTGGCATGCCCCCCGGCCCACCGGTGCCGCGGCCCCCTTCCGCGCCATGCACCGCCCGCATCGGGTCCGCGACCCCGCGCTCGTTCCGGCGGCGGTGCGGACGGGCGGTGCAGGCGATGTTGCCAAACCGCCCCCTCCCCCCGTTTAATGGCGCGACATGGTGGCGCGACAAGGCGCAAGGTCACGGATGAGCGCCGCGGCGGGCGCAAAGGCAAGCGCCGGGCGCGCCGGGTCCGGGCAGCCGGATCGGCGCAGGTGTCGCGGCGGCACCGCCCGCAGCAGGAGGGACGGCAATGGACAATGCGGTGACCTGGACGGCCGAGGGCGATGTCGCGCATCTGGTTCTCGCATCTCCCCCCGCCAACCTGATCGATCCGCCGCTATGCGCGGCGATCGCGGAGGCGCTTGACGCCGCCGTCGCGGCGGGCGCCCGCGTGATCGTGCTGCGCGGGACGGGGGCGGTCTTCTCGGGCGGAATCGATCCGGAGCGTCTGGAGGATGCCGAGGCGTCGGCGGCACTGGCCCGGCTCTGCCGCCGGATCGAGGATCTGCCGGCGCCGGTGCTGGTCGCGCTCAACGGTCCGGCTCGCGGCGGGGGCGCGGAACTCGCGCTGGCGGCCCATCTGCGCATCGCCGGGGCGGCGGCGGGCTTCGCCCTGCCGGATATCGCGCTGGGCCTCGTGCCCTGCGCCGGGGGGGCGCAGCGGCTTGCCCGGCTTGTGGGCGCGCGCGATGCGCTGGCGATCCTGCTTTCGGGCGAGACGGTGGATGCGGCGACGGCACAGGCGATCGGGCTGTTCGATGCGGTTGTGGGCGGTGACCTGACAGGCGTTGACCTGACGGGCGCCGCCCTGGCGCTGGCGGCCGACATCGCCGCAGAAATCGCGGCGGGCGGCGCGCCGCCACCCCCCACCCGCGACCGCACACCGGGCGATCCGCGCAGCTTCATGAACGCCGTGGCACAGGCGCGCGAAGCGGCCCGCCCCGCCGATCTGGCCCATGCGGCGGCGCGCATCATAGACTGCGTCGAGGCCGCGCTGCTGCTGCCGACCGAGGCCGCTTTTGCCTATGAAGCCGCCGCCTTCGAGGAATGCCTGGCCGATCCCCGCTCGACCGGACTGCGACACGCCGCGCGCGCGCAGCGCCTGGCGGCGAAGGTCCCCGAGGCGGGCATCGTGCCGGTTCTGCCCCAGCGACTCGCGCTGGCCGGAGCCGGCCCTGTCGTGGCGGTGCTGGCCCGGGCATTTCTGGACGCAGGGCTTGCGGTCACGCTCTACGAGCCGGATCCCGCGACGCTGGCCGCACGGATCGAGGCAATCGCCCTGCACCAGGAGAAAGCGGTGACCGAAGGCCGGCTGGACCCGGCGCTGCGCGAGGCGCAATGGGCGCGGCTGGACGGGACGGCGGAGACGCAGGCGCTGCGCGAGGCCGATGCCGTGGTGCTTGTGGCGGCGGAAGCGGACGGTGCCGGGCGTCAACCGGACGGAACGGCTGCGGCCCGGGCGGGCGCCCATGGGGCGACGGATGCAGCCGATGCGGGCCTTGCCGCGCTGGCTTCGACGCTTTCGCCCGATTGCAGCGCCGCCGATCTGTGGCTGTGCCATGCGCCCCGGGCCGATCTGTCGGCGATCGGCCGGGCGGCGGGGCAGACCGGCCGGCTGGCCGGACTGAACGTGGCGCTCGATTCCACCGGTGCCGCCCCGGCGCTGATCGAGGTCGTCGCGACCGCGCACAGCACCGCCGGCCATGTCGCGGCGGCGCTGGCGCTGGCGCAGCTGATCTGTCCCTCGGTGATCCGCTCGCGCATGCCGCCCCGCTGGGCCGAACCCGCGGGCGCCGCCGCCGAACCCGCGGAGGCCGCGACGACGGCACCGCCCGGACCCGCCCCCTCGGTCACGGCGGCGCTGGAGCGGGGGCTGGCGCTGGCGGCCGATGCAATCCTGAGAAAGCCCGGCGGCGCCGAGCTTCTGGCCCGCGCGCTGGCCGCCCAGGGCTATGGCGCGACGCCCGCGCTGGCGGCGGCACTTGATGCGGCCGAACGCGGCCAGAAGGAATACGCCGGCGCCGCCGCGGAGCCGGCGCCCTGCCCCGAGGACGAGATCCGCGCCGCCGGAGCATTGGTGGCGGCGGGGCTGGCCAACCAGGGCGCGCGACTCCTGAGCGCGGGCATGATCGCCCGTCCCTCGGACCTCGATCTCGCGATGATCGCCGGTTTCGGCTTTCCGCGGCATCAGGGCGGCCCGATGATGGCGGCCGACAGGATGGGGCTTGCGGCGCTGCGAAATCGGCTCAAGCAGCGGGCCGGAACCGACGGAGCCTTCTGGACGCCGGCGCCGCTCATCGACGAGTTGATCCGATACGGCCATCGCTTCGCGGATCTGGATCGGGCCTGACCGGCGGATCCCGCAACCGCCCGGAACCGTCCGTCAGGGCCGCCCGACGGACCTCGGCGGTCAGCGGTCAGCGGTCAGCGGTCAGCGGTCAGCGGTCAGCGGTCAGCGGTCAGCGGTCAGCGGTCAGCGAAGGATGATCGCGACGATGACCACCGCAAGCCCCAGGACTGCGACGCCGAGCGAGGCGAAATTGATCACCACCATGCGCTGAAGCCGGGCGCGCAGTGCCTCGTCCGGCAGGTTGGCCCGACGCGCCGCGAGGGCGCCGATCGCACTGTAGGCCAGCCCGACGATCCCGACCAGCGCGATCGCCGTTCCGATCCACATCACCAATGCCATGGGCCTGCTCCGTTATGGGGGCGGATGAATTGCCCCGCCGGGTTAGCGTAGTCGCTCCCGGCACGCAAGCCGATGCCCCCGAATGCCCCCCGATGGCCGCGGGCCACGCGACACTTGAAACCGGGACCCGCCGCGGCTAGGGATCGCCCCAGGCAGAACAGAGGCAAAGATGAACACCCCCCAGGACGTCCAGTACAACGTCACCGCCGAGGAACTGCGCCAGTTCATCGAGCGCTACGAACATCTCGAAGCCGAGAAGAAGGACATCGTCGAGCAGCAGAAGGAAGTGATGGCCGAGGCCAAGGGCCGCGGCTATGACACCAAGGTCATGCGCAAGGTCATCGCGTTGCGCAAGCGCGATGCCGACGATCTTGCCGAAGAGGAATCGCTGCTGGAAATCTACAAGGCGGCCCTTGGCATGTCCTGAACGGCGCATCGCGCGCCGCCGCCATCCCGGCCCTGCCGTCACCGCAGACGGACACAAACCCATACCGGGCGCATACCGGGCGCATACCGGGCGCATACCGGGAACATTGACCCGGACGGCGACGGGGAGGGCTGCGAACGGATAGCTGCGGCCGCGCGCGCGAACGCATGCAGGCGCCGCCCGGGCGCGGCCGCAGGCAGGCGGCGGCGGCAGGCAGGCGGCGGCTGGACTCCCGCAGAGGTTAGGGCAGGATGAAACGCACGCCGTCCATCGATGCGATCGTCTCGATCTCGCGGTCGTAGGCCTCGGTCAGCGCGGTGACCATCGCCTCGTCCCAGCCCGGCAGGTCAAGTTCGAGTTCGATCGCGTCCTCGCGCGCGTATTTGTCGAGGAACGCGCAGGCGATGCGGCAGCGGTATTCGGGCGACGGCGCCGGGTTCTCTTCCAGATAGGCGCGAAGCCGGGCAATCCCCTCCTCGGTCATGATCCCTTCGAGCAGCTGATCGGCGCCCGAGAGCGTGATCGTCCCGTCATGGCCGCTTACCGCCTGAAGAACCTCGGGCCAGATCAGGGGCGTGTCCTCGTCGCACCAGATGGTCAGGGGCAGATCCGGGTTGTCGGCGCGGATGCGGATGATCATCTCGGCCCAGCTCAGCGCGCGCGGATCGCCCCCTTCCATCACCTGGTCGTAATCGGGCATCTTGCCGGCCTGGAACAGCGAGGGAACGAAGGTCGCCGGGTTGCGGATC
>JASBUM010000522.1 GCA_030147905.1 Acidimangrovimonas sp. | reverse complement strand
GACAAGGACCCGATCAAGTTCGACGATGCCAAGCGCTACGACCGGGTGAGTTATAACGAGGTGCTGCAAAAGCATCTGGGCGTGATGGACGCAAGCGCCATCGCCCTCGCGCGCGACAATGACCTGCCGATCATCGTCTTCTCGCTCGACGAGCCGGGGGGGCTGCGCACGATACTGAGCGGCAACGGCACCTACACGATGGTCCATCGCTAGCGCCGGCGGGGGCCGGGCGGGCGCGCTGCACGGCCGATGTCCGCAACGGGCGCGGCCAGGGGTGCCGGGAGGCGGCCGGGCCGGGCGCGGCCCGGCAAGTGGCACGCCCCGGCGACGAGACGGCTATACACAGCGCCGCAGGTTGTTGCTATACCGGCGGGCAAGTGCGAACGGGCGGTGCGGCCCGCCGCCCCGCCTACACCATGAGGAGACACGATGTCGGACGATGAATCCCACGAGATTGACCTGGACGATCTTGAACGCCGCATGGATGGCGCCATGCATGCCCTGCGCAGCGAATTCGCCGCGCTTCGCACCGGGCGGGCCTCGGCCACGATGCTGGAGCCGATTCAGGTCGATGCCTACGGCCAGACGACGCCGATCAATCAGCTGGGCACCGTCAACGTGCCGGAACCGCGCATGGTCACCATCAACGTCTGGGACAGGGCGATGGTATCGAAGGTCGAGAAGGCGATCCGGGAATCGGGGCTGGGTATCAACCCGGTCGTGGACGGCCCGATCATCCGGCTGCCGATCCCCGAACTGAACGAGGAGCGCCGCCGGGAGCTGACCCGGGTCGCCGCCCAATATGCGGAACAGGCCCGTGTCGCGATCCGCAACGTGCGCCGCGACGGGATGGACCAGCTCAAGCGCGCCAAGGCCGCGGGCATGAGCGAGGACGACAACAAGATCTGGGCCGACGAGATCCAGGAACTGACCGACAAGGCCATAGCCGCGATCGATCGTGCGCTGGAGACCAAGCAACAGGAAATCATGCAGGTCTAGGCCGGCCGCGACCGTTCGAAAGGGGCAGGGATTTGTCCGCCACCGAAGCCACGCGCACAAACGTCTCCGCCCGCACGGCCGAGCATGTCGCCATCATCATGGACGGCAACGGCCGCTGGGCGACCAACCGCAGCTGGCCGCGACTGGTCGGCCACCGCCGCGGCGCCGAGCGGGTCAAGCAGATCGTGCGCGCATGCCCCGATCTGGGCATCCGCTGGCTGACCGTCTTCGCCTTCTCGACCGAGAACTGGAAGCGCTCCACCGAGGAAGTTCTGGGGCTGATGGCCATCTTCTCGCGCTATATCGAGCGCGAGGCCGACCGGCTGTCGGATGAGGGGGTGCGGCTGCGCTTCATCGGCGACCGCTCGCGGCTGGAGCCGAAGCTCCAGCGGTTGATGGAGGGGATCGAGGCCCGTACCCGCGGCAACACCCGTCTGTTCCTGACGGTGGCGATCAACTACGGCGGGCGCAATGAACTGGTGCGGGCGGCACGCAGGCTGGCCGAGGCGGCGCGCGACGGCACGCTCGATCCCACGGATATCGACGAGGCGGCGCTTTACGGCCGGCTGGACACGGCCGATCTGCCCGATCCGGATCTGGTGATCCGGACCAGCGGCGAGACCCGGATCTCGAATTTCCTGCTCTGGCAGTCGGCTTATGCCGAATATGAATTCACCCCCACGCTGTGGCCCGATTTCACCCCGGCGGAACTCGGCCGCATCCTCGACCGTTTCTCCGGGCGCGAGCGCCGTTTCGGCGCGGTGGGGGAATGATGGCGATCGGCGCCACACGTTGGAACGATCTGCGCCCGCGGCTGCTGTCGGGGCTGGTGATGGCTGCGGGCGGGGCCGCTGCTGTCTGGCTGGGGGGGCTGTGGTTTGCGCTGCTGGTGGTGGGCGCGGTCGCGATCATGGGCTGGGAACTGGCGCTGATGATGGGCTGCGGTCCGCGCCGCTCTCCCTTGGTGGGCGCGGCGCTGGGTGCCAGTACGGCGGCCGCGGTCTGGGCGGCGGCGCCGGGGCTGCTGGTGCTGGCGCTGGTGCCGCTTCTCGGTGGTGCGCTGCGGGTGCGGCGCGATGGCGTGGTCTTCATCCTCTACGGCGCGCTGATCGTGGTGGCGGGCTATCTGCTGACGGTTTTCCTTGCCGCCTACGGTGCGCTGTGGATCCTGTGGCTTCTTCTGGTGGTGGTTGCGACCGACATCTTCGGCTATTTCGCCGGGCGCACCATCGGGGGGCCGAAACTGTGGCCCCGGCTAAGCCCGAAAAAGACCTGGTCGGGCACCGTCGCGGGCTGGATCGCGGCGGCGGGCGTCGCCGGGCTGTTCGTGGCCTTCACGCGGGCGGGGCCCGCGCTCGTCATCGTTTCGGTGGCGGCCTCGGCCGCGGCGCAGGCCGGCGACATGGCCGAAAGCGCGATCAAGCGGCGGATGGGCGAGAAGGACAGCTCGCGCCTGATTCCCGGCCATGGCGGGCTGCTGGACCGGTTCGACAGGGTTCTCGGGGCGGTGATGATGATGCTGCTGGTGACGCAGGCGATCATGGTGCCTGTGGTGCGGCTGTGACCCGGCGGCGCGTCTCCGTCTTCGGCGCGACCGGCTCGATCGGGGTCAACACGGTGGCCCTCCTGGCCGAGCAGGGCGGCGCCGAACGCTACGAGGTGGTGGCGCTGAGCGGCGGGCGCAACGTGGCGCTGCTGGCGGCGCAGGCACGCCGGCTGCGCGCATCCGTGGCGGTGACCGCCTATCCCGAATGCCTGCCGGCCCTGCGCGACGCGCTTGCCGGGTCGGGGACCGAGGCCGCAGCCGGACCGGCCGCCATCGCCGAGGCCGCCGCCCGCCCCGCCGACTGGACGATGTCGGCGATCGTCGGGGCGGCGGGACTGGTGCCGGGGTTCCGGGCGCTGGCCTCGGGGGGGACGCTGGCGCTGGCCAACAAGGAAAGTCTGGTCGCGGCCGGTCCGCTTCTTCTGGCCGAGGCGGCGCGGCGGGGCGCGCGCGTGCTGCCGGTCGACAGCGAGCATTCGGCGGTCTTCCAGGCCCTGACCGGCGAGGAGCCGGAGGCGGTGGAACGGGTCATCATCACCGCCTCGGGCGGGCCCTTCCGCGACTGGAGCGCGGCCGCGCTTGCCGCCGCGACCCCCGTGCAGGCCGCCGCCCATCCGAACTGGTCGATGGGCCAGCGGATCTCGATCGATTCCGCGAGCTTGTTCAACAAGGCCATGGAACTTATTGAAACAAGGGAATTCTTCGGGATCGATCAGGACCGGATAGAGGTTCTCGTCCATCCCCAGTCGATTGTCCATGCGCTGGTCGGTTTTCATGACGGTGCGCTGATGGCCCATCTGGGGCCGTCGGACATGCGCCATGCGATCGGCTATGCGCTCAACTGGCCGCGGCGGCGCGCGATCGGGCTCGAGCGGCTCGATCTCGCGGCGATC
>JASBUM010000479.1 GCA_030147905.1 Acidimangrovimonas sp. | reverse complement strand
GGCTCGGTCAAGCAGGCGGTGGTCGACGCGGTCGCGCCGGCCCTGCCGGAAGGGGTCCATTTCATTCCCGGCCATCCGGTCGCCGGAACCGAGCATTCCGGCCCGAGGGCGGGATTTGCGACGCTGTTTCGCAACCGCTGGTGGCTGCTGACGCCCTTGCCCGGCACCGATCCGCAGGCGCTCGCGCGGTTGCGGGACTTTCTGGCCGCGATGGAGGCCCATGTCGAGCAGATGGATCCCGCCCATCACGACCTGGTGCTTGCCGTCACCAGTCACGCGCCACATCTGATCGCCTATACGATGGTGGGCGTGGCAGACGATCTTGGCCGGGTCACCGACAGCGAGGTCATCAAGTATTCGGCCGCCGGCTTTCGCGACTTCACCCGGATCGCCGCCTCCGACCCCACGATGTGGCGCGACGTGTTCCTGACCAACCGCGAGGCGACGCTGGAAATCCTCGGCCGTTTCACCGAGGAACTGTTCGCCCTGCAACGTGCCATACGCACCGGCGACGGCGCCTTGCTGTTCGACTATTTCACCCGCACCCGGGCGATCCGCCGCGGCATCATCGAGGCCGGTCAGGATACCGCCGCGCCCGATTTCGGACGTACGGACGCCGCGCGCTGAGCCGCCCGCCGCGTCGCGGGCCGCAGGCTTGGCGCGGGGTTGGCGGGCGCAGGGATGGCGGGCGCAGGGTTGGCGGGCGCAGGGATGGCGCCGGACCGCACCGGTGCGGCATGGAGACCGGTGCGCGACGAGGTCAGCGCAAGATGGGCGCCGGCCCCAGCGGCAGGGGGCCGACGCTCATCCATCCGCCGGCGAAGACAAGCGGCAGTTCCACCGTGTCGGGATTGCCCGAGGCCTTGGCCAGTGCTTCGGCCACGCGGATGACGGTGGGTTCGATCTGCTTGCGGATCAGTCCCGCCTTGACGGCCATGGCGATCATCGGACGCCAGTCGCGCGCGTTCAGCGTCAGCCGCCCCGAGGGCACGCCCTTCGGGTCGATCTTGACGTCCCCCTGGGCCGTGAGCCGCATGCCGCCCCAGCTTATATGGCCCTCCTTCACAAGGATCTCGGTCACCCGTGGGGGCTTGCGCACCGCGTGACGGTCAAGCGCGCGGTCGAACCCGAGGATCGCGTCGAGCCGGGCCTCGGCCTTGCCGGGCGGCAGGCCCTGGGGCGGTGCCAGCTGCGCGCGCAATGCAGTGCCGGGCGCCGCGCCCTTGATCGCGATGCCGATTTCCTGGCCGAAGCGGCGATCGGCCGCGCGCCGGCTGGCAAGGCGGATCTGATCGAAGCCGATCTGCCATTGTCCCGGCGCATCGAAGTTCGGCGCGTCGGCGATGACGATCGCCTCGTTCAGCCGCAGCGCCAGACCCGGCACGAAGGTCAGGCTGCCCTCCATCTTCCGCGCTGTCAGCTTGACCGGCCCTCGCGGGGTGGTGAATTCCTGATCGTGGGGCAGGGCGGTGATGAAATGATAGGGGTTGTAGCTCAGCGCGAGCAGTTGCGCGAAGGGCGCGCGCCAGCCGAAGCCGCGCGCCGGATCGCCAAGGGCCACGTCCCTGACCGTCAGGTCGAAACGATTGGGAAAGCCCGCAATGCCGAGATGGCTGTATTCGGCGGTCCAGCCTTCGTTGCGGGCCTGGGCGAAGAAGGTCTTGGCGGCGCGGTATTCGGCGCGCGAGCCCACGAACCAGTAGCCGCCCCACAATGCCGCGGCGATCACCACCGCGATCGTCAGAATTCGCATGCCGCCCCCTTTTCGCCGAAGCCCCGCTGATGTTTACAGGCGGCAAGGGACAAGGACCAGAGTGAGGGCGCGATGGAGCTGTGGGTATTCGGCTATGGATCGCTGATCTGGAACCCGGGCTTCGACCCGGCCGAACGGCAGATCGCGCGGCTCGACGGCTGGCGGCGCTCCTTCTGCATGCGTTCGATCCATCACCGCGGCAGCCCGCGGGAGCCGGGGCTCGTGCTGGCGCTCGACGCTGACGAGGCCGCACAATGCCAGGGTATCGCGCTGCGCGTACCATCGGGACGGGAGGATGCGATCCTCGCCTATCTGCGTGAACGCGAGCTGATCTCCTCGGCCTATCTGGAGACCCGGCAGGTGGTGCATCTCGCCGACGGGCGACGGGTGAGCGCGCTGACCTATGTCGTCGACCGCGGCCATGTGCAATATTGCGGCGGTCTCGGAGCCGGGGAACAGGCTGACATCATCGCCCGGGCCGTCGGCGGACGCGGCGCGAACCGGGACTATCTGTTCAACACCGCAGATCACCTTGCGGAACTGGGGATCGAGGACACGGAACTGAGCGCGCTTGCCGCGCGGGTGCGCCGTCTCGCCGACCCGGCGAAAGGCTGAACAACCGCCGCCTGTGCCAGGCCCGCCCGGCTGCGCCCATGCAGGCCGGCCGGGGCGCGTGCGACGCATCGGCGGGGAGAGGGCGGCGGGCCGCGTCCATTCGGCCGCCGCGTCTAGCCACGGCCGGCACCAGAGCCGCCGCTGCAGCCTCGGGGTCCCCCCCCCCCAATCTTC
>JASBUM010000428.1 GCA_030147905.1 Acidimangrovimonas sp. | reverse complement strand
GCGCTGGGCCTGATCTTCTGGCAATCGGTCCTGTCGGCTCTGGTGCTGGGCGTGGTCCTGGCCCTGCGCGGCAAGGGCATCCCGCACACGCGTGCCGGCTGGGGACTATGCGTAGCGATCGCCTTCGTCGGCGCGATCCTGCCCAATACGGCGACCTATGTGGCCGCGCGGCACCTGCCGGCCGGCATCCTCGCGATCGATCTGTCGCTGGTGCCGATGCTGGCCTTCCCGATCGCGTTGATAATGGGCACCGACCGTTTCAGCCCGCTGCGGCTGGTCGGGCTTCTGTGCGGTCTGGCCGGAGTCGGCCTGATCGTCGTGCCGCGTGCCAGCCTGCCCGATCCTGCCATGCTGACCTGGGTTCCGGTGGCATTGATCGCGCCGCTGTTCTACGCGCTCGAGGGCAATATCGTCGCAAAATGGGGCATGGTGGGACT
This sequence comes from Acidimangrovimonas sp., assembly GCA_030147905.1. The sequence continues at coordinate 3,400 of JASBUM010000428.1, read as the reverse complement.
GGATCCCGTACAGCTTCTCTTCGGCGCCTCGCTGGTGGGAATCGTGGCCGGCCTGCCCGCCGCGCTGCTGACCGGGCAGTGGATCGATCCGCGCCCCCCCTGGGGCGCGGCGGATGCAGCGCTGGTGGTGATGGCGGTGGTCTCGTCGCTGACCTATTGCGGCTATGTCTGGGCGATCGGGGCCTATGGCGCGGTCTTCGCGGTGCAGATCTCCTATCTGGTCACCGCCGGCGGCGTCGCCTGGTCCATGCTCCTGCTGGGCGAAGGTTACAGCGGCTGGATCTGGGCGGCGTTTGCGATCATGCTGGTCGGCATGGCCCTGGTGCGGCCGCGTCGCGATGCGACGCCGGCCGGGTGGGCCGAGGCGGGCCAGGGAAGCGGCCCGGCGGGGGCGATCTAGGACAGGGCCTCGGGAAGGCACAGCGACAGGGGCCGTTATGTTCGGACTGCAACTGCCTGCGGGGATGGAAGCCGTGGCCGCGATCGTCATCGTGGTCGCGATGCTGGCGATGTTCCTGCGCGAGAGCTATCCGGTCGAGGTGGTCGCCATCACCGGCGCGATCACCATGCTGATCCTCGGCATCCTGCCCACCGATCTCGCGCTGGGCGCACTTGCGAACCCCGCGCCATGGACGATCGTCGCGCTGTTCATCATCGTCGGCGCATTGGTGCGTACCGGCGCGCTCGACTGGCTGAGCAAGACCGCCGCGCATCACGTCGAGCGCCGCCCCGTGCGCACGCTGGTTGCGCTTTCGGCGGTGGTGGTGCTGCTGTCGGGCTTCGTCAACAACACCCCGGTGGTGGTGGTGATGATCCCGGTCTTCATGCAACTCGCGCGTCAGTTGAACGTGGCGCCTTCGAAGGTGATGATTCCGCTCAGCTATCTCACGATCTTCGGCGGCACGCTGACGCTGCTGGGGACCTCGACGAATCTTCTGGTTGCCGGCGTGGCAAGGCAGGCGGGGCTGGCGTCCTTCTCGATCTTCGAGATCACGCCGCTCGGGATCGCGGTGGCGCTGGTCGGGATGGGATATCTGGCGCTCTTCGGCCGTCGCCTGCCCGAACGCGAATCCATGAGCGCGCTTCTGGGGGAGCGGGCGCGGATGAAGTTCTTCACCGAGGTCGCGGTGCCTGAGGGCTCGGCGCTGATCGGCCGGCGCCCCGACGAGGTGGAACTGTTCCGGCGCGACGGCGTGCGCGTCGTCGACGTGCTGCGCGGGGATGCCTCGCTGCGGCGCGACATGGCCGCCGTGACGCTGGAAGAAGGCGACCGGGTGGTGCTGCGCACGCCGATGTCGGAACTTCTGGGAATGCAGAGTTCCAAGGAGGTCCGGCTGGTCAACAAGCTGTCCACGGTCCAGACCACGACGGTCGAGGTGCTGATCACACCGGGGTGCCGGATGGTGGGGCGCACGCTGGGTGCGCTGCGGCTCCGGCGGCGCTATGGCGTCTATCCGCTTGCGGTTCACCGCCGCAACCAGAACATCGGCCGGCAACTCGACGATCTGGTGGTGCGGGTGGGCGATACGCTGCTGCTCGAGGGAGCTGCGGCCGACATCCGTCGTCTCGCCGACGACATGGACCTTGTCGATATCACCCAGCCGTCGGACCGGGCCTATCGCCGCCGCCACGCGCCGATCGTCATCGCCGTGCTTGCGGCCATCGTGGTTCTCTCGGCGCTCGATCTCGCCCCGATCGTGACCCTCGCGATGATCGGGGTGGCGGTCGTGCTGCTCACGGGCTGCATCGACGCCGAGGAGGCCTTCGGCTTTATCGACGGGCGCCTTCTGGCACTGATCTTCGCGATGCTCGCGGTGGGCGCCGGACTTGACCATTCGGGCGCGGCCCGGCTGATCGTGCAGGGCCTTGCGCCCCTGCTTGCCGGTCTGCCGCCGCATCTGGTGATCCTTGTCGTCTTCCTCGCCGGCTGGTTCCTGACCGAGATGGTGACCAACAACGCCGTGGCGCTGGTGCTGACGCCGATCGCCATCGGGCTTGCGCAGGCGTTGCAGGTCGATCCGCGCGCATTGGTGGTGACGGTGATGTTCGCCTGCTCGGCCTCCTTCGCGACGCCGATCGGCTATCAGACCAATACGCTGGTCTACGGACCCGGCGGCTACCGCTTTACCGATTTCGTCCGCTTCGGTCTGCCGCTCAGCCTGATCATGGCGGTCGTGGTCAGCTTTCTGGTGCCGATCTTCTGGCCGCTGTAGCCGGCCGGAGGGCGACGGGCCGCGCGCGGGCTTGCGGCCCACCGCGCGCCTGTCCTATAGAGGCGGCCAACCCCGGGTCGATTGTCGGAGAAGGTCATGGCAGGCCATTCAAAATGGGCGAATATCCAGCACCGCAAGGGGCGCCAGGATGCCATTCGCTCGAAGCTGTTTTCGAAGCTGTCCAAGGAAATCACCGTCGCCGCCAAGATGGGCGATCCCGATCCCGACAAGAACCCGCGCCTGCGCCTTGCGGTGAAGGAAGCCAAGTCGAATTCGGTGCCCAAGGACGTGATCGACCGCGCCATCAAGAAGGCCGCCGGGGGCGACGCTGAAAGCTACGACGAGATCCGCTATGAAGGTTACGGCCCCGGCGGCATCGCCATCATCGTCGAGGCGATGACCGACAACCGCAACCGGACCGCGTCGAACGTGCGCAGCTATTTCACCAAGCACGGCGGCAATCTGGGCGAGACCGGATCGGTCTCCTTCATGTTCGACCGGGTGGGTGAGATCGTCTACAAGCCCGAGGCGGGCGATGCCGAGACGGTGATGCTGGCCGCGATCGAGGCCGGCGCCGACGATGTCGAGAGCGACGCGGACGGCCACTACATCTATTGCGCCGATACCGCGTTGAACGAAGTGTCCTCGGCGCTCGAGACGAGCCTGGGCGAGAGCGAGACCGCCAAGCTGATCTGGCGTCCGCAGACCCGGACCGAGCTTGACCTCGACGCCGCGCAGAAGCTGATGAAGCTGATCGACACGCTGGAAGATGACGACGACGTCCAGAACGTGACCGGCAATTTCGACATTCCCGAGGACGTCGCCGAAAATCTCTGACCCCGGAGCGGGGCGACCGTCTCCCCCTGTGCGGCGCCCGGGGCGGTACGGACGAAGGCACCCGGCCCGGGCGATGCCTCCGCCGGCGTCGTGCACGCACGCCTGTCCGCGATCCTGCCGATCCGGGCGCGGCGCCGGGGCGCATTGCCCCCGGGCCACGGGCGGGCGATGCCTTGCGCCGGCAACATGGCCGTCTTCCGACCCGGCTCGCCGCCCGCATTGCCCTTGTGCCCGGCGCGCAATTGCGATCAGGTCGCGTCATGGTCGCGCGTTCTTCCCCCGTCTCCGCGGATCGGCCCGCCGCGGGTGCATTGTGGATGCTCCTGTCGGGGCTGTTTTTCGTTGCCGTG
>JASBUM010000391.1 GCA_030147905.1 Acidimangrovimonas sp. | reverse complement strand
GCATCCCGGCTGTGGGACATCTCGGACGTCCTTGGGGTTCCGGTCAGCTTCTTCTTCGAGGGGATCGATGCGGCGCGCGAGGAAAGCGGCCCGGTCGAGGGCGATATCCTCGCCGACAAGGAGGCGCTGGAACTGGTGCGTTCCTATTACGCGATCCCCGAGCAGCAGCGCCGGCGCCTGTTCGATCTGGCGCGCGTGCTTAGCGACGCCGCCTGAAAGACGCGGCCTTGACCCCCGGCGCCTGCGGCGTTAGCTGCGGAGCAGGCCGCTGCGGGGGATGATGTGACCGGGCTGGACGTTTCCGAAAGGCAGGATCTTCTCGACACCGCCCTGGCGCTGGCCGATGCCGCGCGCCGGGCGACGTTGCGCCATTTCCGAGGGGCGGCACTGGCGGCCGAGAACAAGGCCGCCACCGGCTTCGATCCGGTCACGCTGGCCGATCGCGAGGCCGAAGAGGCGATGCGCGCGGTATTGCAGGCGCGGCGTCCGCGCGACGGGATCCTGGGCGAGGAATTCGCCCCCGTCGCGGGCGATACCGGGCTTACCTGGGTGCTTGATCCGGTGGACGGCACGCGCGGCTTTCTGTCGGGCACGCCGACCTGGGGCGTGCTGATCGCTGTCGCGAATGATCATGGGCCGCTTCTGGGGGTCATCGACCAGCCCTATATCGGCGAGCGCTTCGTGGGCGGCTTGGGCGAGGCCTGGGTCGAGGGGCCACGCGGACGCGCGCCGCTCGGGACGCGCGCGGCACGGCCCTTGTCCGAGACCATCCTGTTTTCCACCTTCCCCGAGATCGGCACCACGGGTGAGCGCGCGGCCTTCGACCGCGTCAAGGCGCAGGTCCGGCTGACGCGATACGGCATGGATTGCTACGCCTATGCGCTGCTGGCGGCGGGGCAGATCGATCTGGTGATCGAGGCGGGGCTTTTCCCCTATGACGTGCACGCGCCGATTGCCGTGATCGAGGCCGCGGGCGGCATCGTCACCGACTGGCAGGGCGGGCCCGCGCATCAAGGCGGCAGGGTTCTGGCCGCCTCTTGCCCGGCGGTGCACGCCGAAGCGCTGGCCCTGTTGTCGGCCGGTTCGCGATAACGGATGCCAGCGGCGGGGTGCGCCCTCGTCTCGCGGGCCCGGTGGCGAGGGTTGCCAGCCGGTCCGGGCGCCTGATAAGCCGCAGGAGTGACGCGCCCGAGTCCTTGAGCCTCCTTCTGTCGGCCGCGTCGGCAAGCGCGACCGAAGGAGGTTGCACAGCCGATGTGGAAAGACCATGACGGAATTGCTTTTGCGCGGCGCGGACTGCGTCGTGACGATGGACGAGGATCGGCGCGAGATCGCGGGGGGCGATGTGCTGATCCGCGACGGGGTCATCGCTGCGGTCGGGCAGGGTTTGCGTACGACCGGCCGGGTCCATCCGGTGGCGGGCTGCGTGGTGACGCCGGGGCTCGTCAATACCCACCATCATCTTTATCAGACCTTGACCCGCGCGGTGCCGGGGGCGCAAGACGCGCTGCTGTTCGGCTGGCTCAAGACACTTTATCCGATCTGGGCGCGGTTCGGCCCCGAGGAGATGCGGGTCTCGGCGCTGGTCGGGCTGGCTGAGCTGGCGCTGTCGGGCTGCACGCTCAGCTCCGATCACCTCTACCTCTTCCCCAATGGCGCGCGGCTCGACGATACGATCGAGGCCGCGGCCGAGATCGGCCTGCGCTTTCATCCCACCCGCGGCGCGATGTCGATCGGCGAAAGCGCGGGCGGGCTGCCGCCCGATACCCTGGTCGAGCGCGAGGCGGCGATCCTCGAGGATTGCATCCGCCTGATCGACCGCTACCACGACCCGCGCGAAGGCGCGATGCTGCGGGTCGGCGTGGCACCCTGTTCGCCCTTCTCGGTCAGCCGCGACTTGATGCGTGACGCCGCGATCCTTGCGCGCGACAAGGGTGTGATGCTGCATACCCATCTGGCCGAGAATGACGAGGACGTGGCCTATTCCAAGGCGCGTTTCGGCTGCCGCCCCGGCCAATATGCCGAGGATCTGGGCTGGACCGGGCCCGATGTCTGGCACGCCCATTGCGTGAAGCTTGAATTGTCGGAAATTGAACTTTTTTCGGCCAGTTCGACCGGTGTTTCCCACTGCCCATGTTCGAATTGTCGTCTTGGGTCCGGTATCGCGCCGATCCGCCAGATGCGCAATTCCGGGGTCCATGTCGGGCTTGGGGTCGATGGATCGGCCTCGAACGACGCGGGCAATCTGATCGCGGAGGCGCGTCAGGCGATGCTGCTGCAACGCGTCGCGCAGGGCGCCGACGCGATGAGCGCGCGCGAGGCGCTCGAGATTGCGACGCTGGGCGGCGCCCGGGTTCTGGGGCGCGAGGATTGCGGCCGGATCGCCCCTGGAAAACGCGCCGATCTGGCGATCTGGGACGTCTCTGGGATCGAGGCGGCGGGCTCGTGGGATCCGGTCGCGCTGCTTCTGGCCGGGCCGTCGCGGGTGCGTGACCTGTTCGTCGAGGGCCGTCAGGTGGTCGCCGAAGGCCGGATCGCGACGCTCGATCTGCCGCGGGTGATCGAACGGCAAAACGCGCTGGCGCGGGCGCTGATGGATTAGGGTGCGACAAAAGCCAGCCGGGTCCAGGTGACACCGGCAGCGCGATTGCGAGGCTGGACCGAGCGGTCACGTGTTCGGCGCAGCAACGACAGGCCTGCGGCCGCGGCCATACCAACCGTCTCTTCGGGCTCCACCGCGAACATCCGGCGGCCCACGGGCGTCGGTCCGTGGCGCAGCGTCAGGATCAGCCGCGCGCCGGGCGCCATCAGACCGGCGACGACCGGCATCGCGCGTGCCCGCTCGGGGTAGTCGAGATGCATCCATACCGCCGTGATCAGGATCAGCTCGAAGCGATCGGCCGGCGGCGCCAGCCCGGTCAGATCGGGGAGCGCCGCATCGCGCCAGGAGATCGCCGCAGCGCCCGCATGCCGCTGCGCGATGGCGCGCATCTCGGCGGAGGGTTCGACGGCGGTGACCGCATGGCCCCGCGCGGCCAGATGGATCGCGTCGCGGCCGCTGCCGGCGCCGATGTCCAGCACTCGCGCGTCCGGGGGGCCGATCAGGTCGTCCATGCCCTGATGCGCCCGCGTAAAGGGAATGGCGTCATAGGCCGCGCATAATCGGTCCGCTTCGGCGTCATAGCCGGCGATGCCCGGCACGTCGCTCATGCCCGCGCCCGCGGCCTGTCCAACTGCCAGCGCAGATGGGCCCTGACCGTGGGCCATTCGGCGGCGGTGATCGAATAGACGGCAGTGTCGCGGATCGTGCCGTTTGCCATCACCATATGGGCTCGCAAGATCCCGTCCAGCCGCGCCCCCAGCCGCTCGATCGCGCGGCGGCTTTGCAGGTTCAGCACGTGGGTGCGGAACTCGACCGCCAAGCAGCGCAATTGCCCGAACGCGTGAGCGAGCAGCAGGAATTTGCATTCGGTGTTGATCGCGCTGCGCTGAACGCTGGCGCGATACCAGGTCGACCCGATCTCAAGCCGAGGCGTGGCAGGTTCGATATTCATATAGGTGGTCATGCCGACGGCGCGCCCGCTCGCCGCATCCAGCACGGCGAAGGGCAGCATGCTGCCCTTGGCACGCAGATCGAGCCGCCGCGCGATCTCGGCCCCGACCTTTTCGGGCGCCGGCACGCTCGTATACCAAAGCCGGTGCAGATCGCCATCCGCCGCGGCCTCGGCCAGATCCTCGGCGTGGTCCGTCGACAAGGGCGCCAGCACCACATGGGTGCCCGTGGCAGTGAAAGCGGGCGGCCAGGGTTCCATGAAACGATCCGTGATGTGGATGGTTCGGTCACTCAAGCACGGGGGCGGGTGGGGGCACAACCCCGGTCCCGGTTCGCATCCCTCCGATCGTGCGCGCTATCGCCCGCCCGCCCGTTCCGCGCCCCCCACCCAGACGGCGCGGATGGCGCGATCGTCGCCCATCATGATGGTCGGAAACAGGGCCTGCCAGATGTCCCCGGCGCGGGCGGCGGCCTGGGCGATGGCGGGGGTCGAGGCAAGGTCGATCACGACAAGGTCGGCCTCCATTCCGGGCGCGAGATTGCCGATACTGTCGCCCAGATGCAGCGCCCGGGCCGAGCCTTCGGTCGCCAGCCACCACAATTGCGCGGGGTGAAGGGCGTTGCCGCGCAGCTGGCCGATCTCATAGGCCGCGGCCATGGTCCGCAGCATCGAGAAGGACGAGCCGCCGCCGGTATCGGTGGCGAGCCCCACCCGCAGCCCGGCCTCGCAAAGCCCCTTCATGTCGAACAGCCCCGAGCCGATGAACGTGTTCGAGGTCGGGCAATGGATCAAGGCGGCGCCGGTCTCGCGCAAACGGTCGCGCTCGCGCGGCTCGAGGTGGATCGCGTGGCCGTAGAGCCCGCGTGCGCCCAGAAGGCCATGCGCCTCATAGGTGTCGAGATAGTCA
>JASBUM010000384.1 GCA_030147905.1 Acidimangrovimonas sp. | reverse complement strand
CCGTGCCCCGGCCGAGCGGATCGCGCGCGGCATAGCCGCGAGCCCGGGCGCCGCCTCGGGCCGGATCGTCTTCACATCGGCTGCGGCACAGGCGAGTGCCGCGCGCGGCGACGCCTGCGTGCTGGTCCGGCGCGAGACCGCTCCCGAGGACATTCGCGGCATGCATGCGGCGCAGGGCGTCCTGACCGAGCGGGGCGGCATCACCAGCCACGCCGCCGTGGTGGCACGGGGGCTGGGGCTTCCTTGCGTGGTGGGCGCGGCGGAGATCAGCGTCAACGCCCGCGAACGCCGCCTGAGCATTGCCGACGGGCGGGTGCTGCGCGAGGGCGACGTGATCACGATCGACGGCACCCGCGGCGCGGTTATTGCCGGGGCGGCGGCGATGCTCGAACCTGCGCTCGACGATGCCTTCCGCACCCTTCTCGACTGGGCCGATGCGGTGCGTGACATCGGGGTGCGTGCCAATGCCGATACGCCCGCCGACGCGCAGACCGCCCGCGAGTTCGCCGCGGAGGGGATCGGCCTGTGCCGGACCGAGCATATGTTCTTCGAGGACGACCGCCTGACCGTCATGCGCGAGATGATCTTCGCCGACGGGGCCGAGGATCGGGCCGCGGCGCTTGACCGGCTGCTGCCGATGCAGCGTGAGGATTTCACCCGGCTGTTCGAGATCATGGCCGGGCGCCCGGTCTGCATTCGCCTGTTCGATCCGCCGCTGCACGAATTCCTGCCCCACGACCGCGACGGAATCCGCGATCTGGCCGAGGCGCTGGGCAAGCCGCTTTCGCGCGTGGCGCGCCGGATCGAGGCGCTTTCGGAAGTCAATCCGATGCTGGGCATGCGGGGCGTGCGGCTCGGTGTGACGCTGCCCGAGATCTACGAGATGCAGGCGCGCGCGATCTTCGAGGCGACGATCGCGGCGGCGCGCAAGGGTGCGGTGGTGGTCCCCGAGATCATGATCCCGCTGGTCTCGGCCAAGCGCGAGGTCGAACTGGTCAAGACCCGTATCGATGCCGTGGCGGCGGCGGTGCGGACCCGCGCGGGCCGCGATTTCGCCTATACGCTGGGGGTGATGGTCGAGACCCCCCGCGCCGCGCTGCGCGCCGGCGAGATCGCCCAGCATGCCGATTTCCTGTCCTTCGGCACCAACGACCTGACGCAGATGACCTATGGATTGTCGCGCGACGACGCGGGGCGGTTCATGAATGTCTATGTCCAGCAGGGCGTTTTTGCCGAGGATCCCTTTCATATCCTTGACGTCGAAGGGGTGGGGGAGCTGCTGCTGATCGGGGCACGCCGCGGGCGCGAGACGCGGCCCGATCTGACGTTGTCGATCTGCGGCGAACATGGCGGCAATCCGGAATCCATCGCCTTTTGCCGACTGGCGGGCTTCAGCTATGTTTCCTGCTCGCCTTTCCGGGTTCCCGTTGCGCGGTTGGCCGCCGCCAGGCTGGTATTGGCGGAATCCCGCCCAGTTCCTGAATAAATAAAGCTATATCAACGGCTTGATGCGAATTTCACTTGTCCGTAAATGATTCGTGAATTTGCGCGATTTGCGGATAATGGCCGAAAATTGTGGCTATTTCGCCACATGTATGGACCGGTCGGTGAAATTCCGCTATCCGCCTTCGCGGCGCAGCCACGGCCAGCCGGGTCGCGTCGA
>JASBUM010000380.1 GCA_030147905.1 Acidimangrovimonas sp. | reverse complement strand
GCATCCGCATCGAGAACCTCGTGGCGGTAACCGCGGCGCCGTCCCTGCCGGGGGGCGACGATCGCGCGATGCTGTGTTTCGAGACATTGACCTTCGTACCGATCGACCGGCGGCTGATCCTTGCGGATCGACTGACCGCGGTGGAGCGCGACTGGCTCGACCGCTATCACGCGGCGGTGCGAGAGAAGCTCGCCCCGCGGCTGGGCGAGCAGGCGCGGGCCTGGCTGGACGCGGCCACCGCGCCGCTGTAGCCCGCTCCGGCCGCCGGACACCGGGCGCCACGCGATCCGCGGCGCGGCCATCGGTGAGACCGCGTGGCCGGACCGGCGCCGGGCGGATGTCGGCCCCAGGGGGCGGGCGCCGAAAGGGGGGGCACTGCCGCAACGGCAGGGCCTGCCTGACAAGACCGCCGGCGCGGCAGGAGCGGGTCATCGCGGTGTCATGGCCATTTGCCATGATGCGCCGCCGCATTTTGGAGGCCGTATTTTGGAGAAGGATCGGATTATGGGCAAACACATACGAATCATCGAGGCCGAAGGCCTCTGGGTCGTGCGCGCGGCCGGCGCCATCCTGGGCGAGACCAATCGCGGGCTCGAACTGCTCGAAGGCGATCGTCCCGGGGTGATCTACTTTCCCCGCGACGATATCGCGATGGCCTTTCTCGAACCTTCCGAGACCAGCAGCCGATGCCCCCACAAGGGGACGGCGTCCTATTATTCGATCGTGACCAAGAGCGGCACGATCACCGACGCCGCCTGGAGCTATGACGCGCCGCTTGACGCGGCCGCCCCGATCGCGGGACATCTGGCCTTCTATCCGGACAAGGTCACGCTGGAACGGATCTGAGGCGCCACGCGTCGGGCCGCGCCTGTGCCCGCCGCCGCGCCCCGACGCAACTGCCCGCCAAACGCGCGGGCCCTATCGGGAATGCAACCATGACCACCGATGTCCGGCCCGACCTCGCGCAGCAGCCCGGCGAGCCGCCCCGAAGGGACCCGGACGGGCAGCGGGCCACGGGTGACGAATCCGCCAGAGCGGGCGCGGAGCGGCCCGGCGCCCATGGTGGAAAGCCCCTCGCCGCAGCCCACGGGCCGATCATGGACGTCCTTCCCGAAGCCGCGCATGAGGCGCTCGCGACACTCTTGGGCAAACGGCTGTCGCTGTCGCCCTCGGACCGCACCCAGCACGGGCGGAACGAAACCCACTTCCCGCCCATGCCGCCCGCCGCCGTCGCCTATCCCGAAAACACCGACGAGGTCGCGGCGATGATGCGCATCTGCGCGGCCAATCGCGTGCCGGTCACGGCATGGGGCACAGGCAGTTCGCTCGAAGGGCATGCGCTGGCCGCGCATGGCGGCCTGTCGGTCGATTTCACGCGCATGAACCGTGTGCTGGCGGTACATGCGCAGGACATGCGCGCGGTCGTGCAGCCGGGCATCACCCGCCGGGCGCTCGAACATGAACTGCGGGCGACGGGGCTCTTCTTTCCTGTCGATCCGGGAGCGGATGCCTCCATCGGCGGCATGGCCTCGACCCGCGCCAGCGGCACCACCGCCGTGCGCTACGGGACCATGCGCGACAATGTCCTCGCCCTTCAGGTGGTGCTCGCGGACGGGCGCGTCATACGCACCGGTAGTGCCGCGCGGAAGACTTCGGCGGGCTATGACCTGACCGCCCTCTTCGTCGGCGCCGAGGGCACGCTGGGCCTCATCACGGAACTGACGCTGCGACTGCACGGCCAGCCCGAGGCGGTAAGCGCGGCAGTCTGCGCCTTCCCCGCCATGGGCCCGGCGGTAGAGGCGGTGATCGCCACCATCCAGTCCGGGATCCCGATGGCGCGGATCGAATTCGTCGACACGGCGACGGTCGAGGCCTTCAACCGGCACGACGGGGCCGACTTTCCGGAGATGCCGCATCTTCTGGTGGAATTCCACGGCTCGGAACAGGCGGTGGCGGAACAGGCCGAGGCCTTCGGCGCGATCGTCGCCGACGCGGGCGGTGCGGGCTTTCGCTGGGCGCGCGGCACCGAGGAGCGGGCCGCGCTGTGGCGCATGCGGCATAACGCCTATTACGCCTGCCTGCGGATGCGTCCCGGCGCTACCGCATGGGTCACGGATGTCTGCGTGCCGATATCGCGACTTGCGGAAGCGGTCGAGGAAACCCGCGCCGAAATCGCCGCCAGCAGCATCGAGGGCCCAATCCTGGGCCATGTCGGAGATGGCAATTTCCATGCCGTTCTGCTGGTCGATCCCGCCGATGCGCAGGAGATCGCCGAAGCCCGGCGGCTTGCCGCCGCCATGGCCGAGCGCGCCTTGCGCCTTGGTGGCACGATCACCGGCGAGCATGGTATCGGGATGGGCAAACTGGATTACATGGCACGCGAACATGGTGACGGATGGGACGTGATGGGCACCGTCAAGGCAGCGCTGGACCCCTGCGGCCTGCTCAACCCCGGAAAGATGGTCAGACAGGGGTGAAGCCCGCAGGCAAGGCCGACAACGGCGCCGCAGCCTCCGCCTCCGCCGAGGATTTCGCGCGCGATTTCGCGCAAGCATGGCAGAAGGGCGATTCCCGCGGCATCGGCGCGCTGTTCACGCCCGACGCAACCTTCATGACGTTGACCGGAGTCTGGTGCGAGGACCGCGCCGCGATCGAAGCCGCTGCAGGCGCCGAATTCGAAGGCATCTTCGCCCGCGCGCGGCTGGTGACGGGGCGCGGCCGGCTGCGCCTACCTGCGCCGAGCGTAGGCCTGCTTACCCAGCGCTTCGTCCTGAGCGGCCTTCGCCACTCCGACGGCTCTGACGCCGGACGCGTCGCCGCTGTCCTGACCGCGGTCCTGAACCGCGACGCAGAGGGCGGCTGGCTTGCCGTTGCCGGCCATTTCTCCGCCGAAGCCTAGGGCCTCCTTCGCGACCGCCAGATGCCCCGCGGATGCCGCCTCATCGCCGTCCACCGCGCCGACCGGGCCTTGCCGGAGCCGCCCGCGGGCGCGTGCGGCCATGCCGTCGGCCAGCCGGTCGCCGGGCGGCGCAGGGCCCGGGCCGCCCGCCGAATCGGCACCGGGCCGCCATGCAACGACCGCCATCGCAGGTCGTGTGCTGCGGCGGCGCGCCCTTGCCTCCGCTCCGAGACGGATGATAGAGGATCGGTGAACGATCTGCTGCAAGGGGACTGGGCTGGATGCCGGG
>JASBUM010000591.1 GCA_030147905.1 Acidimangrovimonas sp. | reverse complement strand
GCTTGGTCGGACGCAGAAGATGACACTTTGCGGGATGCGGCAAATTGGGCGGTCGCGCGGCTTTCGGCCATATCTCGGCCTCGTTAATGCCGCTCAGCGATCCGAATTTTGACCATTTCATGAAGCTTCATTCCAGAAAATGCAACCATAGGTGGAATCAAGCAAGCTATGCTCGCCCCCGGATCCCTTGCCTTCCTGGACCTGTCGGTTCTGATGTATCTGGTGTTCGTGAACTGTCTCACGTTCCTTCTGATTCGCATCGACGATGGCCGTCACGCCCGCGCACATTACCGTGTGCCCGCGGCGACGTTGATCTTGCTTGCGCTGATGGGCGGGGCGCCAGCGGCAAAGGCGGCGGCGCTCTGCCAGGATCGCGCGCCGCGGGCGCCGGCTTTTGCGTTGGCGCTGAACCTGCTCTTGCTGGTGCAATTCACGGGTGTGCTTGCGCTGAGCACCGGAGGCTCGCAGCTGCCGCCACATGACCATGGCGTCGCGCTGCACATTACGGTCCATCGCGCGCCCGAAGCGATCCGGCCGATAGAATCGGCCCATCTCTAGACGGCAGCGGTGCCGATCATATCCGGCGTCCGGCCGCCGGATGGTGGCGCGGCGGCAGGCACCGATGCGCCATTCGTGCTATGCTGCCCCTCCCTACCGGAAGGAGTGAGTCGCATGACCAGACATGTCTTCGACCAGAACCGGATCCGGGCGGATGCCGCGCGGGCCGGCCGCTATCTGAAGATCGACCGCGCGCAATGGCGCCCGGTCCCGATCGAACGGTTGATGAAACGCGCCCGCACGGCCGCCGCGGACGGTGGATTGCGCCTGCGTCATTACCTGCGGATCGAACGGTCCGGCCAACCCTAGGATCCGGTCGATGGGCCGGGGCCCGCGGCGTCAGTGCGGCAGGCCCCGGCGGTTCAGGCCCGCACCAGCTTTTCGTAGCCCTGGGCGATTTCGCGGGTCATCGCGCCGACCTCGAAATTGTAATCGCCGATCTGACCCACCGGCGTGACCTCGGCCGCCGTACCGGTAAGCCAGCATTGGTCGAACCCCTCCATCTCCGAGGGCTCGATGTGGCGCTCGTGCACCTTGATCTGGCGATCCTTCAGCATCCCGATCACGGTCTGCCGCGTCAGCCCGTCGAGGAAGCAATCCGCCTTGGGGGTATGCACCTCGCCGTCCTTGACGAAGAAGATGTTGGCCCCCGTCGCCTCGGCGACATAGCCGCGGTAATCCATGAACAGGGCATCCGAACAGCCCTTGGCCTCGGCCGCGTGCTTGGACATGGTGCAGATCATGTAGAGCCCCGCCGCCTTGGCCGCCGTCGGAATCGTCTCGGGCGAGGGACGCTTCCACTTCGAGATATCGAGCCGAGCCCCCTTGAACTTGGCATCGCCGTAATAGGCGCCCCATTCCCACACCGCGATCGCCAGCCGCACCGGATTGCGCCGCGCGGCGACGCCCATGTCGGGCCCCGACCCGCGCCATGCGACGGCCCGGACATAGGCCTCCGACAGGTTGCTGGCCTTCAGCACGGCCGACTTCGCCGCCTCGATCTCGGCAACCGAATAGGGGATCTCGAAATCCAGCAGGTTGGCAGAGCGGAGCAGCCGCTCGGAATGTTCGCGGCTCTTGAAGATCTTGCCGCCATAGGCGCGTTCGCCCTCGAATACCGACGAGGCATAGTGCAGGCCATGGGTCAGGATATGAACGTTGGCCGCCCGCCAGTCGACCAGGGTGCCGTCCAGCCAGATCTTGCCGTCGCGATCGTCATAGGCTCCGTCCATTGAGTCCTCCATCGAGCCGAGCCGGAAAAATTGTCGAAAGTTGCGCCTGAAAGATCCGTTGCGGACATATTCTTGCGCGAATTCCACGGATCGCTAACAATTGAATCTTGGAAAGTCAATAAGGCTGACATAAAATCGGACCCGGGCGCGCAAGTTGTGAACGATGAGGAGTATGATGGCCGAAGGAGGCGCCGGACCCGGCGGAGGTGAGACACTTCTGTTTCTCACCGACGAACAGCTGCGCAAGGGCATCGAGGCGATGTTCTTTGCCTATCGCGGATTTACCGCAGATCCGGACAGGATCCTGGTGCATCACGATTACGGGCGCGCCCATCATCGTGCGCTCCATTTCATCCACCGTTCGCCGGGGACGACGGTGAACAACCTGCTGTCCATCCTCGGCGTCACCAAGCAGTCGCTTAACCGGGTGCTGCGGACATTGATCGACGACGGCCTGGTCGAAAGCCGGATCGGGCCGCGCGACAAACGCGAACGCCATCTGTACCTCACCGAACGCGGTGCCACGCTGGAGCGCGAATTGTCCGAGGCGCAACGGGGCCGGATGCGGGCGGCCTATCGCGCCGCCGGGCCGCAAGCGGTTCAGGGGTTCCGCCAGGTGCTCGAGGCGATGATGGAGCCGGAGATGCGGCGGCAGTACATGGCCTTGCGGGACGCCGGTTCATGACCGAGGCGGCCGAGCTGCATCTGCTGATCGTCGACGATGACGAACGGATTCGCGCGCTGTTGCAGAAGTTCCTGGTGCGGAACGGGTTTTGCGTGACCGCGGCGCGTGATGCGGCGCATGCGCGGCGGCTTCTGGCAGGGCTGGAATTCGACCTGATCGTGCTTGACGTGATGATGCCTGGTGAGGACGGGATCAGCTTCACCCGCGCGCTGCGGGCGATGTTGCCGACGCCGATCATGCTGCTGACCGCGCGTGGTGAGACCGGCAGCCGGATCGAGGGGCTGGAGGCGGGGGCCGACGACTACGTTGCCAAGCCGTTCGAGCCCAAGGAACTGCTGCTGCGCATCAATGCGATCCTGCGTCGGGTACCGCAGATGCAGGCCGCCGATGCCGGACCCAAGGTCCTGCATCTGGGTGCGGTGCGCTATGAACTGGAACGGGGTGAACTGTGGCGCGGGCACGACCAGATCCGGCTGACCGCGACCGAGGCGGCCCTGATGCGCATCTTCGCCACCCGGCCCGGCGAGGCGGTGAGCCGCGAACAGCTGGTGGCCGATCTCGGGCGCGACGACGGCCAGGCGACGGTGCGCGCGGTCGATGTCCAGATCACCCGCCTGCGCCGCAAGATAGAGACGGATTCGAAGCAGCCGCGCTATTTGCAGACCGTGCGCGGCGCGGGCTACATGCTGGCCCCCGATTGACGGGCCGCATGGATCGCCGAGCAGGAGGGCGCATATGGCGACCGCGTTGATTACCCATGCCGATTGTCTGAACCACGTCACCCCCGCGGGGCATCCCGAATCGGTTGCGCGGCTCGAGGCGGTCGAGGCGGCGCTTGCCGCGCCCGCCTTCGATGCGCTCGTGCGGCACGCCGCCCCTCTTGCCCCGGAATCGGAGCTTCTGCGCTGTCATCCGGCCTCCTACCTCGAGCGGGTGCGTGCCGCGGTGCCCGAGTCGGGAAGCGTCGCGCTCGACCCCGACACCCATGTCTCGCCCGGCTCGTGGGACGCGGCGCTGCGCGCGGTCGGCGGTGCCGCGCTTGCCGTCGATCTGGTGCTTGGCGCCGGGGTCCGCAACGCCTTCGTCGCGGCGCGCCCGCCCGGACATCATGCCGAACGGAGCCGCGCGATGGGCTTTTGTCTCTTCGGCACCGCCGCGATCGCTGCCATGCGCGCGCTCGACCATCACGACCTCGACCGTGTCGCCGTGCTGGATTTCGATGTTCATCACGGCAACGGCACCCAGGACCTGTTGTGGGAGGAGGGACGGGTCCTGTTCGCCTCGAGCCATCAGATGCCGCTCTATCCCGGCAGCGGCGAGGCGCATGAACGCGGCGCCCATGGCCAGATCCACAACCATCCGCTGGCGCCCGGTTCGGGCGGGGCGGCGATGCGCAGGGCCTGGGGCGAGGCGATCCTGCCGGCGGTGGAAGCCTTCGCACCGGAACTCGTCATCGTCTCGGCCGGCTTCGACGCCCATCGCGACGATCCGCTTGCGGGGCTGATGTGGGAGGTGGCGGATTTCGGCTGGCTCACCGGCATGATCTGTGATCTTGCCGGGCGCGTCTGCGCGGGGCGGGTGGTCTCGGTGCTGGAGGGGGGCTATGATCTCGCAGCCCTCGGCGCAAGCGCGGCCGAACATGTCAAGACGATGATGGAGCGACACGGATGAGCGAAAAGCCCGTTGAGGAGATGAGCTTCGAAGAGGCGATGGCCGCGCTGGAACGGGTGGTGGGCGATCTCGAACGCGGCGACGTGACGCTTGAGCAGTCCATTGCGCTCTACGAGCGCGGGGCGGCCCTGAAGGCGCGCTGCGAGGAAAAGCTCAAGGCGGCGGAAGAGAAGGTGGAGCTGATCCGCGCGGCCGAGGGCCGGGCTACGGGAACTGCGCCGGAGGACGGGCTGTAGGACGTGTTCCAGACCATCCTGGCGGCGGATGCCGATTGCGTGCGCGGGCGGCTTGACGCGGCGCTGGCCGATCTCGACGACGGCACGCTGGTCCGGGCCATGCAGCATGCGCTGGAGGGTGGCAAGGGTCTGCGCGGCTTTCTGGTGATCGAGGCGGCGCGGATCCACGGCATCGCCCCCGCGGTATCCGT
>JASBUM010000363.1 GCA_030147905.1 Acidimangrovimonas sp. | reverse complement strand
GCGGGTCACACGCATGTGTTGGATTTTCGCCTAAAACGCCGCTAGAATCGGTGATAATCAGAGCCGCTGGAACAACGGCCGCCCGGGAACGAGCAGAGACATGGACACAGCCACCCTTGCGAACGCGCACGCGCTCGATTTTTCGATGCTGGCGCTGTTCGCGCGCGCGACCATCACGGTCAAGATCGTCATGATCATCCTGATCATCGCGTCGATCTGGTCATGGGCCATCATCATCCAGAAACATATCGCGCTTCGCCGCGCCCGGACCGAGGCGGGGATCTTCGATCGTGCCTTCTGGTCGGGCGAGCCGCTCGACGATCTCTACGAACAGATCGGCCCCGAACCCGACGGCGCATCGGAGAAGATCTTTGCCGCCGGGATGCTGGAGTGGCGCCGCAGCCATCGTCAGGACGGCGGGATGATCGCCGGGGCCCAGGCCCGGATAGACCGGACGATGGATGTCGCCATCGCGCGGGAATCCGACACGCTCAACACCGGGCTTTCGGTGCTGGCGACGGTCGGCGCGACCTCGCCCTTCATCGGGCTCTTCGGTACGATCTGGGGCATCAAATACGCCTTCGAGCAGATCGCCATCAGCCAGAACACCAACCTTGCCGTCGTCGCCCCCGGCATCGCCGAGGCGCTGCTCTCGACGTGGCTCGGGCTTCTGGCCGCGATCCCGGCGGTGATCTTCTACAACAAGCTTTCCGCCGACAGCGATCGCGTCGTGGCGGGCTACGAGGCCTTCGCCGACGAATTCTCGACCATCCTCTCGCGCCAGCTGGATTCCTGACCCATGGCCGCAACGATGCAGCAAAGACGGGGCGGCGGCGGACAGCGGCGCGGACGGCGCCGCCGCCGCGCCCAGGCGATGTCGGAGATCAACATCACGCCCTTCGTGGACGTGATGCTGGTTCTGCTCATCATCTTCATGGTGGCCGCGCCCCTGCTGACCGTGGGGGTGCCGATCAAGCTGCCCAAGACGGCCGCCTCGGCGCTGCCGGCGCAGAAGGAGGCGCCGCTGACGCTGACGCTGGCGGCCAACGGGGAACTGGTGCTGCAAAAGACCACGATCACCGAAGGCGACCTCATCCCCAAGCTGCGCGCGATCGCGGCCGAGCGGAAGGACCGCAAGATCTACCTGCGCGCCGACGGCTCGATTCCCTATTCGCGGGTGGCGCAGGTGATGGGCGCGCTCAATGCCGGGGGATTTCGTGACATCGGCCTGGTGACCGATCCCAACGGTCCGCGGATGAACGGCGCCGGCGCTGCGGCCGGGAACGGCGGCGGCGGCGGCAGCGGCGGCTAGGCCGGATCGACATGCGCACGGGTTTCATCATCTCCGGGCTCGGGCATCTCGTCCTGATCTTGTGGCTGCTGTTCGGCAGCATGCTGTTCCCGCCGGACAATCCGCCGGCGATGCAGGTGGCCGATGTTTCGCTGGTCAGTTCGGCACAGCTGCAATCGCTGATCGCCCAGGCCTCGGCCCCGCCGGCCAAGCCGCAAACCCGGCTGACGCCGCCGCGCCAGCCGGCCGCCGCCGCCGATCGCGCGCAGCTCAAGCTGCCCAAGCCCGAGACGAGCCCGAAGCCGGTCGCGAGGCCCACGGCCCAGCCGCAGCCCAAGCCCGACAAGGCACCCAAGGCCCCGAAGGCCCCCGAACCGGCGCCGCCCGCCAAGGTCGCGGCCCAGGCGCCGCGCCCCTTGCCGCAGCCCAAACCCGACACCAGCCGCAAGCCGGTCCTGACGCCGCCGCCCCCGCCGGCGCCGGCGCCGCGCGTGGCGCCGACACCCGCGCCCGCCCCCCCGCCGGACATCAAGACCGCCGATCAGCTCAGCCCCGACGTGACCGCCAATCCCGCGGCGCCGCCGGCCAAGACCAAGCCCAAGGAGGCGACCGCGCCCAAGCAGGCGGCGACCCAGATCGTGCCCAAGTCGATCAAGAGCCACAGCACCGCGCCCAGCCCCAGCCTGGCACCGAACCAGAGCGTGCGCCCCGAGAGCCGCCCGCCGGCACCGCCCACGCCGCCCACGCCGGCCCAGCCGGCCGCGCCCGCGCAACCGCAAAAGCCCCCGGCCGACAAGGCGGTGGCCGCGGCCAAACCCGACACCAAGCCCAAGACGACGCCGAAGACGCCCGAGAAGAAGACCGCCGCGACGCCGCCCAAACCCGACACGGTGGCAAAATCCGCCACCGACGCGGCAGTGGCGGCGGCGATGGCCGCGCTCAATCCGCCGGGCGGCAGCGGCAAGACCCCGAACGCGGGTTCGCAGCCGGCCAGCCGCGGGCTGGGAGGCGGGCTCACCCAGGCCGAGAAGGACGGCCTGCGGCTTGCCGTACAGAAATGCTGGATCGTCGACGTGGGGTCCCAGGCGGCCAATGTCACCGTGACCGTCGGCACCCAGCTAAGCCCCGACGGACGGGTGGTTCCGGGCTCGATCAAGCTGATTTCCGCCAAGGGCGGGGATTCGACCGCAATTCAGGTTGCCTTCGACGCCGCCCGTCGTGCCATCCTGCGTTGCGGGGCCAACGGCTACAAACTGCCGCCACAGAAATATGATCAGTGGCGTGATATCGAGATGGTATTCAATCCCGACGGAATGAGGTTGAGATGACGCTTGCACGAACCATCGCCCTCGCGCTTGCCCTGGCCGGACTGGCCGGGGTGATGACACCTGCCGGCGCCGCGCCGCTGCGGCTGCAGATCACCCAGGGCGTGATCGAACCCCTGCCCTACGCGCTTCCGGCCTTCATCCCGGAAAGCCCTGCGGCGGCCAAATACGCCAATGACATCACGACCGTCATCACCGATGACCTGACCGGCACCGGGCTGTTCCGCCAGATCCCGGACAGTGCCTTCATCTCGCGGATCACCAGTTTCGACGCCCCGATCCAGTACCCAGACTGGAAGGCGATCAACGCGCAGGCGCTGATTACCGGCGCCGTCAACGTCTCGGGCGGGCAGATCGTGGTGAAGTTCCGTCTCTACGACGTGTTTTCGGGCGCGCCGCTGGGTCAGGGGCTGCAATTCGCCGGCACCACCCGCGACTGGCGGCGGATGGCGCACAAGGTCTCGGACGCGGTCTATAGCCGGATCACGGGCGAAAGCGGCTATTTCGACAGCCGTGTGGTCTTCGTCTCGGAGAGCGGGCCGAAGTCGGACCGCCTGCGCCGGCTCGCGATCATGGATTACGACGGCGCCAACATGAGCTATCTCACCGATGCGCGCTCGATCGTGCTCGCGCCGCGCTTCTCTCCCGACGGCAGGAAGGTAATCTTCGTCAGTTATCACTCGGGCTTTCCGCACAATTACATCCTCGATCTGGCGACGATGCAGATGCGCCAGCTCGACGACCAGCCGGGAACCATGACCTTCGCGCCGCGTTTCTCGCCCGACGGACGCACGGTCGTCTATTCGCTTGAACGTGACGGCAACACCGACCTCTACACGATGAACCTCGCCACCGGCCAGAGCACACGGCTGACGCAGGCGCCGTCGATCGAGACCGCGCCCAGCTACTCGCCCGACGGCTCCAAGATCGTGTTCGAATCCGACCGCTCGGGCACCCAGCAGATCTACATCATGCCGGCCACCGGCGGCACGCCGACGCGCATCAGCTTCGGCACCGGCAAATACGCCACGCCGGTGTGGTCGCCGCGCGGGGACCTGATCGCCTTCACCAAGCAGGCGGACGGGCGCTTCTACATCGGCGTGATGCGCACCGACGGCAGCGAGGAACGCCTGCTGACCGCCTCCTACCTCGATGAGGGACCGACCTGGGCACCGAACGGCCGGGTCATCATGTTCACCCGCGAGGCGCCGGGCAGCAATGCCGCGCCGCAACTCTACTCGGTCGATATCTCGGGGCGGAACCTGAAGGAAATTCCCACCGGCGGCCCGGCCTCGGACGCGTCCTGGGGTCCCGAGCAGCGGTGATGCTACGCCTATCCGGCTCTGCATTTCCAAAGACTTGCAGAGCTGATAATCTGGTCCCATCGGGCCAATAACAAAAGGGACACTATCATGCTTAGAATAAAGACCGCGATGGTTCTCGCTGCCGCGATCGGGCTGGCAGCCTGTTCCAATCCCAACAGTTACCGCGCCAACGGTGCCAACGGTGCGGGCGGCCAGCTCGGGATCTCCAGCCAGAACCTGGGCAGTGCCTCCAATCCCGCTTCGCCGGCCTATTTCAACCAGACCGTCGGCAATGTGGTGCATTTCGCCACGGATCAGAGCACGCTTTCGCCCGAAGCCCAGCAGATCCTGACGCGTCAGGCCCAGTGGCTGCGCCAGAACGCCGATTACCAGATCATCATCGAGGGCAATGCCGACGAACGCGGGACCGAAGAATACAACCTCGCGCTCGGTGCGCGCCGCGCCGCCTCGGCGAAGGAATTCCTCGTCGGACAGGGAATCGCCGCCGGACGGATCCGCACGATCAGCTACGGCAAGGAACGCCCCATCGCCACCTGCCCCGCCGAACGCTGCTGGGCGCAGAACCGCCGTGCCGTCACCGTGCTGTCCCAGGGGCTGAACGGGTAAGGCCGGGCTGATGCCGCGTCCCGCCCCCATGCGCCTGGCTGTCCTGAGCCTGATCGTCGTGCTTTCCGGCACGGCGATCCAGGCCCAGAGCCGCCAGCAGACGCTTGCCGACATCCGCAAGGACCTTCGGCATGTCACCGACGAGGTCCAGAGCCTCAAGCAGGAAATGAGCGCGACCGGCACCTCGGTTTTGCAGCCGCCCGGGGGCGCGACCACGCAGGACCGCCTCGATTCGATCGAGGCCGAACTGCAACGTCTCACGGGGCAGACAGAACAGCTGCAGAACCGCATCAACCGCATCGTCGCCGATGCCACCAACCGTATCGGCGACCTGCAATACCGCGTCACCGAACTCGAAGGCGGCAACGTCGCCAAGCTGGGAGCGACGGCGCCGCTGGGCAGCCGCGCGCCTGGGGCGGCCGGGGCCGCAGCGCAGAACGGCGCCGCCGCGGGCGCGAAGGCCGGCGCGGCGACGGCCGGAACCGCAACGGCGGCGGGATCCAAACCTGCGGGCGCCACGGTCGGGGGCGCCACCTCGACCACGGCGCCCGCGAGTGCCAAGCCCGCCGGATCGGCCTCCGGAACAGCCGCCGCGCCATCCAAGCCCGGCCAGCCCGTGACCTCGGCGCCTTCGGTCGGGGTAGGCACGGCAGCCGTCGGCGCCGCCACCGCAGCCACCCCCACGGCCGGTGCGGCCGGCACCAACGCGGCAAGCAGCCAGCCGCTGGCCGTGGGCGAACAGGCCGCCTTCGACAAGGCCAAGGCCGCCTTCGACGCCGGCAACTACCAGAGCGCGGCCGATCTCTTCGGCAAGTTCGCCCAGACCTATACCGGCGGAAGACTGACCGGCGAGGCGCTGTTCTTCCGCGGCCAGGCGCTCTCCGACCTGCATGACACCGCCAACGCGGCGCGCGCCTATCTCGACAGCTTCTCCGGC
>JASBUM010000359.1 GCA_030147905.1 Acidimangrovimonas sp. | reverse complement strand
CCGCGTCAAGAAGGACCTGAACCGGGCCGAGCAAGTGCTCGACGCCGATCACTACGGGCTGGAAAAGGTCAAGGAGCGGATCGTCGAATATCTCGCGGTGCAGAGCCGTGCGACCAAGATGAGGGGGCCGATCCTGTGCCTTGTCGGCCCGCCGGGCGTCGGCAAGACCTCGCTCGGGCGGTCGGTGGCGCGGGCCACTGGGCGTGAGTTCATCCGCATCAGCCTTGGCGGCGTGCGCGACGAAAGCGAGATCCGCGGCCATCGCCGGACCTATATCGGCTCGATGCCCGGCAAGATCATCCAGGCGATGAAGAAGGCCAAGACCACCAACCCGCTGATCCTGCTCGACGAGATCGACAAGATGGGCCAGGACTTCCGCGGCGACCCGGCCTCGGCCATGCTCGAGGTCTTGGACCCCGAACAGAACGGCACTTTCGTCGATCACTATCTGGAGGTCGAATACGACCTGTCCAACGTGATGTTCCTGACCACCGCGAACAGCTACAACATGCCCGGCCCGCTTCTGGACCGGATGGAGATCATCACGCTGGCCGGCTACACCGAGGACGAGAAGCGCGAGATCGCGCGTCAGCATCTGCTGCCCAAGCAGATCAAGGGGCACGGGCTGAAGAAGGGCGAATTTGAACTCGACGACGCGGTGCTGACCGAGATCATCCGCACCTACACGCGCGAGGCGGGGGTGCGAAACCTCGAACGCGAGATCGCCAAGCTGGCACGCAAGGCGGTGACCGAGATCCTGCGCAAGAAGCAGCGCCGGGTCGAGATCACGACCGCCAATGTCGAGGATTTCCTGGGTGTTCGCCGATTCCGCTATGGCCTTGCCGAGAAGGAGGATCAGGTGGGTGTCGTCACCGGCCTGGCCTGGACCTCGGTCGGGGGCGAGCTGCTTTCGATCGAGGCGCTGAAGCTGCCCGGCAAGGGGCGGATGAAGACCACCGGCAAGCTCGGCGACGTGATGAAGGAATCGATCGAGGCGGCCTCGTCCTTCGTGCGTTCGATCGCGCCCGAGATCGGGGTCAAGCCGCCCAAATTCGAGGCGGTGGACATCCACGTCCACGTTCCCGAGGGCGCGACGCCCAAGGACGGGCCGTCGGCGGGCGTGGCGATGGTGACCTCGATCGTCTCGGTGCTGACGGGCATCCCGGTGCGCAAGGATATCGCCATGACCGGCGAGGTCACGCTGCGCGGCAATG
This sequence comes from Acidimangrovimonas sp., assembly GCA_030147905.1. The sequence continues at coordinate 3,526 of JASBUM010000359.1, read as the reverse complement.
TCCTGCCCATCGGCGGGTTGAAGGAAAAGCTGATGGCGGCCCATCGCGGTGGCATCACCACCGTGCTGATCCCCGAGGAGAATGCCAAGGATCTGGCCGAGATCTCGGACAACGTGAAGGCGGGGCTCAAGATCGTGCCGGTCGCGCATGTGCGCGATGTGCTGGCCCGGGCGCTGGTGCGGCAGCCCGAGCCGGTCGAGTGGGACGAGGCCGCTGAAGAGGCCGCGGCGAGGGCGCTCGGGGCCGAGGCGGCGGGTGCTGCCGGTGCCGCGACCGCGGCGCATTGACGAGGGGCCCGCATTGACCGCCAAGGCGACCTGAACCGGTCGGCCGCGGTCATGATGTGGCTGACGGCAGAGGTGAAAGCGGCGCGTGCCCTGGGGCACGCGCCTTTTTCATTCATCTCCGTCCGCATGCGGGCAGTTTCGGGACGACAGGTGTCTCGGGCAGCCGGAACTTCGGGCAGACGGAACTTTGGGCGGCCGGAATTTTGCGCGGCCAGAATTTTGGGCGGCCGGAATTTCGGGATGCGCCAGCTCCGGGTCCGGCCCTGGACCCGCGGCGGCATTGCGGCAACGAGCGTGATCCGCCATGCGGCCGGCGCGGTGCCCGGGGCGGACGCATGGTCCCCGCGCCGGGTTGTGCGGGGGGGGGGCAGCGCCGGCGGGCGCCGCCGCGCCCCGCGTCGTCGTGCCGCCCCGCTTCGTCGCCGTGGACGATCGCGCTGCCCGCGTCGCCGCAATGCCTCTTGCGAAGCCCGGCATCTGCCGCTAATACCGCCGCCGACGGGTGATTAGCTCAGTGGTAGAGCGCTTCGTTCACATCGAAGATGTCGGGGGTTCGAATCCCTCATCACCCACCATGTCCCCTTGTTCCGTCGACGCCTTGCGCCCGTTGCCCGGAGCGGCCGCGATCCCGCCGGGCGCGGATTATGCGGCTGTCGGAAACAGTGCCCGCGACGGGTACTGGTGCAGGCGGATATTGCGCGGGGATGCCCCGCGCTCGGTGCGGCTGCGGTGCCAGCTTTCGCGCCACGGCAGGGGCCTTCTGCGCCATGGCACGATACGGCAGCCGGGGCCGCGCGGCGTGCGACCATGGTCTCAATTGCAGCGTATGTCACATTTGCGTTAACGTTTATTGCGTTGCGTCATTCGGGGTGGGGGCGCGATGAGGAACGGATAGTGCTGTGAAAGTCCGAAAGGCTGTTTTCCAGGAAATCCGTAACGAGTTGGCCCCTGTTTTCCTGGGCCGTCTGGGGCATCTGCTGGTGGTGGCGGGCGGGCTTGGTTTCGTCGCCGCGGTGCTGAGCGAGATCCTCGACATGGTAGCGCTTCTGGCTGCCTTCATCATGTTTTCGGGCCCGGTTCTCTAGGCGCCCGGTCCTGTCGACAACAGGCATCGGCCGCACGTTGGCCTCTGGCATCCGGTGCCGCGCGGGCGGCCATTCGACGCGTTTGCGGCGCGTGGCGCGCCGGGCTCTCGACAGCTTGTGGACGTGTACCTATCTTACCCTCATGTACGCCCATCTTGCCGTCATCTCCAGGCTTGCCCGAACCGTGCTCACGGTCTTGTCGTTGCTGCTGCTTGCAGTCGGCACATGGCCGCGCGATGCCGGGGCGGGCATGACGATGACACGGACGGCGCCCGCCACGCAGGCCGCCTCCATGGCAGGTCCGCGCGACGACTTCCGCACCGCACCGGCCACCGTTTCCGCGGCGCGTCCCGATCCGATCGGCTCGGGGGCGCCGATGCCCGCGCGTGCGAAGGTGATTGCGGCCGCAATGGGGGTCGATTGCGCGGGATGCGACGCCCCGGCGCATGGCGGAGCCACGCCGGCAGCCGACACGGGATTCTGCGTTGCCGGTTGCGGGGGGATGTTCGCCTCGGTCCTGCATGGGCCGCAGGGGCTGCCGCAGCCTTCGGCAATGGCGCGCCGGCTGGGTGGACGGCCGGTTGACGGCCCCGGCACCGGGCAGGGACCCGGCCCCGATCCGCGTCCGCCCCGGACGGCGATCTGAACTGCCGGGCCACGTCCGGCCGCCGTCCCTTGTCGCGGGTCCCTGTCAGGTGTGCTGTTCCGGACGGGCCCGACCCTCACGTATCGAAGAGAAGAATCATGACCATTCACCATGCCCCCGGCCTTTCCCGGCGGGGATTCCTGACGCTGTCGGCCGCCGCGGGTGCGACTGCCACCATCCTGCGCCCGGTCAGCGCCGCGGCCGCCGCGGATTCAGCCGCATCCGGACCCGTCGCCGCGGCGCCGGTGGCGCCGACCGAAGGGGCCTTGGCGCCGCGCCGCTTCATCGCCGCGCCGGCGCGTGCGCAGATCCTGCCCGAGGGCCGCTATCCGGCGACGCCGGTCTGGTCCTACGAGGGCGTCATTCCCGGCCCGACGCTGCGCTACCGGCAGGGCGAGCGTCTTGCCGTGCGGCTGGAGAACCGGCTCGATCAGCCGACCACGCTGCATTGGCACGGGTTGCGGGTGCCTCATGCGATGGATGGCGTGCCCGGGCTGACGCAGCCGCCGGTGCAGCCGGGTGCCGCCTTCGATTATGCCTTCACGCTCCCCGATGCGGGCACCTACTGGTATCACGCCCATCTCAACGGGGCCGAGCAGGTGGGGCGCGGACTGTATGGCGCGCTGATCGTGGACGAGCCGACGCCGCCGCGGGCCGACCGCGATCTCCTTTGGGTGCTGGACGACTGGCGGCTCGGGGGCGACGGCAGCCTGATGGGCGGTTTCGGCAGCGGCCATGACCGCAGTCACGGCGGACGGCTGGGCAATGTCATCACGATCAACGGCCGTGTCCCCGACACGATGGCCCTGCGCCCGAACGAGCGGATCCGACTGCGTCTGGTCAATGCGGCGAACGCGAGGATCTTCGCGCTCGATTTTGCCGGGCTGGGGGTGTGGATCATCGCCCGCGACGGCCAGCCTGCGAAGCCCGAGCGGCCCGACGGCCCGATTCTGCTGGGGCCGGGGATGCGGGTGGATCTGATGGTGGACGCGAACGGGGCGCCCGGCTCGGAGGTTGCGGTCGTCGACCGATACAGCAGCCGCAATCCCTACCGGCTGATCGCGCTGGTCCACGGGGCGGAGCCGCTGCGTGCGAAGGCGCCCGACTGGCCGGTGGAACTGTCGCCCAATCCCCTGCCCGAACCCGACCTTGGCCGCGCCCGGCGGCACGAGATCATCTTCAACGGCGGCATGGGCGGCACCCGGATCATGGCCGAGATGGGCGGCAGCATGGGCCCGAATGGTGCCCGTCTTGCCGACATGGGGGCGATGCAGCGCGCCGGAGTGATGTGGTTTCTGAACGGCAGGGGCATGGCCGGCGATCTCGGACAGCCCTTGCTCACGCTGGCAGGGGGGGATTCGCATGTAATCACGCTGACCAATGCCACCGGCTGGGATCATCCGATGCATCTGCACGGTCACGCCTTCCGCGTCCTGTCGCGCAACGGGCGGGCTCTGCGGGGCCGGCCGTGGGCGGATACGGTGCTGATGGCGCCGCGCGAACGGGTC
>JASBUM010000358.1 GCA_030147905.1 Acidimangrovimonas sp. | reverse complement strand
CGATCACGTTCTGCTGGACGTCGGCGGCGTGGGCTATGTCGTCCATGTCTCGGAACGCACGCTGGCCCAGTTGCCGGGTCCCGGGGAGGCGGCGATTCTCTACACCGAGCTGCTGGTGCGCGAGGATCTGATGCAACTGATCGGCTTTACCAGCCTTCAGGAAAAGGAATGGCACCGCCTGCTGACAAGCGTGCAGGGCGTGGGCGCGAAGGCAGCCCTTGCGATTCTCGGCACCCTCGGGGCCGACGGTCTGTCGCGCGCGATCACGCTGGGCGACTGGGCGGCGATCAAGGCCGCGCCCGGGGTCGGTCCGAAGATCGCCCAGCGCGTCGCGATGGAACTGAAGGCCAAGGCCCCCGCGATGATCGCGATGGCAGGGGCCCACGGCCCCGCACAGCATGCCCCGACCACGTCGGCCGGCGGCGCCCGGACGCCGGAGCCGGCGCCTGCCCCTCTGCCCGCCACCGAACCGGAGCCGTCGGCACGGGCCAGCGCCGATGCGCTCTCGGCCCTGATCAATCTGGGCTACGGCGAAGGCGACGCCGCGACCGCGGTCGCCCGCGCAGCCGCCGCGCAGGCCGAGACCGGCGCGCCGCCCGAGACGCCCATGCTTATCCGCGCCGCGCTGCGCCTGCTTGCGCCCTCTCAATAGGCCGGCCGGGTTGCACGCGGGGCGCCTCGCCGGGCTTCCCGTCCTCGCGCGGACCCGCCACCCGCGCCGGGCCGGCGCGGGGTGGGTGCGTCGAAATGATGCGCGCCTTCAGACATTTCGCCCGCGCCCCGGTGCGAGGTTCCCCGCCGGGCGGCGTCTGCTCCTTCCATGATCTGCCCGTGGTCCGGACAGGTCGCGGGGCCGGTCAGAATCCGCCGCCGCGCGACGGCAACCGCGGCCCCATCACCTGCGCGACCCTCGGCGACCTTCCGCCCGCCGCCCTTGCCGCGGACACGCGCAGCCACCATATCCCCGACATCACGACCGGGCGAGAATACAGGACGAAAAGCCGGGCGAAGAGACACGGGATCTGAAGGATGGGATACGCGAAGACCGCCGTCTTGATGGCCGCGATGACGGCCCTCTTCATTGGCCTCGGTGCGCTGTTGGGCGGACAGGCAGGCGCGGTGATCGCGCTGGTTCTCGCCGGCGCGATGAACATCTTCGGCTACTGGAATTCCGACCGGATGGTGCTCTCGATGCATGGCGCGCGAGAAGTCGACGCCCAGAGCGCGCCCGAGTTCCACGCCCTTGTCGAGTCGCTCGCGCACCGCGCGGGCCTGCCGATGCCGCGCACCTATCTGATCGACACCGAGCAGCCCAACGCCTTTGCCACTGGCCGCGATCCGGCCCATGCTGCCGTCGCCGCGACGACCGGGCTGATGGCCGCGCTCAGCCGCGAGGAACTGGCCGGCGTGATCGCGCATGAGCTGGCCCATGTCCGCCACCGCGACACGCTGATCATGACCGTCACCGCGACATTCGCCGGCGCCATCGCGATGCTGGCCAATTTCGCCTTCTTCTTCCGCGGCGGCAATCGCAACGGCCCGGGGCTGATCGAATCGCTGGCGATGATGATCCTTGCGCCGCTGGCCGCCGGGCTGGTGCAGATGGCCATCAGCCGCGCCC
>JASBUM010000339.1 GCA_030147905.1 Acidimangrovimonas sp. | reverse complement strand
GGGTGCCTGCGGCGTGGAAGACCGACTGGCTGGCCAAGCCGGACGAGAAGACGCTGTTGCGCGACCGGACGGCGAAGCTTCTGGCGGCCGACTGGCTCGCGCTCGATGCGATCACCGTCGATGCGCATAGGGTCGAGCTTCGGTTTCGCGACCTGCGCTATCAGTCGCGGGCGCAGGCGCTCGGTCGCGCGGCGCGCGATCTCAGCGTGACGATGCCGGCCTCGGTCGAGACCTTCGTGCTGGTACCGGTCGAAAAAGGCATGGCGCTGGCCGCGGTCACCATGCGCCGGTCGGATCTCGAACATCTGGAATTCGCCCCGGACGCCGCCGCGCGGCTGCGGAAGCGGGTGCATCTGGGCAATGCCGGTGCGCTGGCGGCCGACGCGCTGCGCGGCAAGGATATGGCCCCGCGCCTGCGCTGGTCGGTCGAGCCCTATCTGCGCACAGCCCTGTTCGACCCGCAGAACCCGCTGCGCGCGGATCTGGGTGCGCGGCTGTCGGCAGCCTATGACCTCGCCCCGGGCGTGATCCTGTCGGGTGCCGTGACCAAGAAGATCATCGGCAACCTGAACACGTCGGACCGGACCTCCAATTCTGTGCTGCCGCATGTGCGTTCCGATGCCAACCTGTACGACAAATACGGCGACCCGGCGATCGAGCGGCTGACCGCCGCGTGGTACGGCCACCCTGCGGGCGACATCTATACCCGCGTGACGGCGGGCTATCTCGAGCGGATGTTCGGCGGCATCTCAGCCGAGGCGCTGTGGCAGCCGGCCAACAGCCGGCTGGCGCTGGGGGCAGAGTTCGACTATGTCCGTCAGCGCGATTTCAACGATCGTTTCGGCTTCCGGAACTACAGCGTCGCGACCGGTTATCTCTCGGCCTATTACCAGTTCCGCAACGGCTTCTTCGGCGAGATCGACGCCGGGCGCTACCTGGCCGGCGATTATGGCGCGACGCTCACGCTCAGCCGTGAATTCGCCAACGGCTGGCAGGTGGGCGCCTTCGCGACACTGACCAACGTATCGTTCCAGCGCTTCGGCGAGGGCTCGTTCGACAAGGGGATCTTCCTGCGCGTGCCGCTCAACTGGGTGTTCAACCGACCCGAGCGCGGTGCCTTCACCGCCACGATCCGCCCGGTTCTGCGCGACGGTGGCGCCAAGCTCGACGTGGCGGGCCGCCTGTACGATGTGGTGCGCGCCTATCATGCGGGCACGCTGGACGGCCAGTGGGGGAGGGTGCTGCGATGAGCGCGGGCAGGATCGGGCTTGTGTTGCTGGCGGGGCTGGCGGTCGCGGGCTGTTCGAACCGCAAGGAGGGGGGCTCGCTGCTTTCCGGGCTGCGGCAGGGCGCGGCGGCCATGCTGTCGGCCCCGGCTCCCGCCCGGCTGGTGGGGCCGACGCTGCGGCGCGCCTCGATCGAGGCCAGCAAGAAGCCGTTCATCTATGTCGCCATACCCGCCGGCAAGAAGGATGCGATTCTTGGCGTTGCGGGAAGAAACGGCGCCGTCACCACCTATGCGACGGCGGATGGCTCGACCGTTTCGCTGCGCGACGGGATTCTGGTGGCCACGCGGGGACTGGGGCATGACCTGATGTCGGCACGGATGCCGTCGCTTGCCCGGCTGCGCATGGCGCGCGGGCCGGTCACGGTGGAGTTGTATCACCTGGGCCTGAACGACCAGACGCGGGCGCAGCGCTATTCATGCGACCTTGCCGATCATGGGGCCGATCCGGTGACGGTGGTGCAGAAGCGCTATGCCACCCGTCGGGTCACGCTGACCTGCGCGGGCGGAGACGGGCCGGGGTTCGTCAACGATTACTGGATCGATTCGAAGGGCGTGATCTGGAAATCCCACCAATGGGTCAGTCCGCTTCCCGGCTATCTGGATATCGCCCTTCTGCGTCGCTGAGCGGCGGTCGCGGTTGCGTTCCGTGCAACAGCTGCGGCGGCGACCGGTCCCGTGGCCCCGGACGGGCCGTTTCAGTTCGATGAATTCCGGCGGATTTCCGAACATTTTCCGTCCCTTTCGAAATTGCGGTTCAAGGATCGGCGGAAATGGGTTATCTCTATTCCATTCGCCGGATTTATTCCTTCCAGGGAGTTCCACCATGAAGAAACTATGCGCCATTGCCCTTCCGGTCATGATGGCGGCCAGCGGTGCCTTC
>JASBUM010000338.1 GCA_030147905.1 Acidimangrovimonas sp. | reverse complement strand
GTCCGTTCGGTGCCGCTATCCGCGGATGCTCGAATGCTGTCCATGATGCCTGCGGCTTCCCGTCGATCTGCTTCTGCCGATTCCGGGCCGAGTATCCGGCAGACAGGTTACCTGATCTTTACCGCCGCCCGTTATTCCCGATCCACCTGGCATGAGCCGCAACCGATGGATCGCGATGATGGAGATCGATTCCACCCACCCGCCGCCCTTTTCCAAGGTCAGGGCCGCCGAACCTGCACCGCCCGAACGCAGCGAGCGAAACCAGCGGCTGTTTCGGGCCGCCCAGAAGCTGGAGGCGCAATTCCTGTCGGAAATGCTGGGCCACGCCGGTCTTGGAAAGCCGCGGGAGAGTTTCGGCGGCGGCATCGGCGAGGAACAGTTCAGTTCCTTTCTGCGGCAGGCCCAGGCCGAGGCGCTGGTCGCCCGCGGCGGGATCGGCCTGGCGCAGCATCTCTTCGAGGCACTGAAGGTACGGGCCGATGGCGCGGGATGACCGCCGCGCGGCCGAGGCGATGCTGGCGCTGCTGGAGACCGAACACGCCGCGATCCAGGGCGGCGATTTCGCCGATCTGGAACAGCTGGCGCTGGACAAGAGCGATCTTCTCGCACGGCTCGAGTCGGCGGAGCCGCCCGCGCCGGAGGTGCTCGGGCGTTTGCGCGCGGCGGCGGCACGCAACGCGCGCGCACTCGAGGCGGCCGGGCGGGGGCTGAGGGCGGCACGGCGGCGCATCACGGAACTGGTCAATGCCGGCTCGGGCAGAGAAAGCTATGACGCAAGGGGTCGGCGTGTGACCCCGGATGCGGCCGCCGGACGGCTTGAGCGACGGGCGTGAGGAACCGACGCGAAGAGCCACGAAAAAGCCGCATTCCGTTCAGGGATCCTTAGAGGTTTTCGGGCTTCATGGCCCATGCATCCCCAAGGGGTGGCGTGCCGTAAAGTTCCCGGCGCAGCGGTCAGAATGGCCGGTTTTCCGATCTCGCATGGCAACCATGACGAGAGAATCGTGCAATCCGGCGCAAAGCGCCGCAGGACTCAGGAAATACCATGTCTTCGATTCTGACCAACACCAGCGCGATGGTCGCGCTGCAGTCGCTGCGCACCATCAACGAGCAGCTCAACGACGTCCAGAACGAGATCTCCACCGGCAAGACCGTGGCCAAGGCCAGCGACAATGCGGCGGTCTGGGCGATCTCGACGCAGATGAGTTCCGACGTCACCGGTTTCACCGGCATCTCGAACTCGCTGGCTCTGGGCAAGGCGACGGTGACGGTCGCCAGCCAGGCCGCGGCGACCATCACGGACCTCTTGGCCGAGATGAAGACCAAGATCGTGGCGGCTCAGGACGGCAACGCCGACCGCAGCAGCCTGAACAACGATGTGGTCGCGCTCAAGGCGCAGATCGCGCAGGTGGTGGGCGCGGCCCAGTTCAACGGCATGAACCTCGTCGACGGCTCCAACGGGACCTCGATCGACATCCTGTCGTCGCTGAACCGCGACCAGAACGGCAATGTGGCGGCCGCCTATATCTCGGTTGCCGCGAACAACCTGTCTACCGGCGGCTATGCTGCGAAAGCAGTCTTCAACGCGACGGCCACCACGGGCGTTTCGGCCGCAGGCGACACTGCTGGCTTCACGCTGGACGGAACGACCGGCGGCGGGACCAATACCACCGGCGTGATCCAGATCGACAATCCCACCCTGGCCGCCGGGGATCAGGTTTCGGTCACCATCGGCGGGCGGACAGCGAATTACACCGTGACCGCCGAGGACGCCGCGGCAACCTCGGTCGAGGACATGGTTGCGGTCGGGCTGAAGAATGCCATCGACAAGATGGGCATCGCCGGCCTTACGGTCGACTTCTCGGGCAACGGGACAGATGTCGGCAAGCTGACCTTCACCAATGCCGGCGCCGATGACCTGAGTGTCGCGGCCCAGTTCAGCAACGCCGGCTCGGGCGGGCTGGCCGCGCTTTCCACCGTCGATGTCAGCACCAGCGGCGCTGCGACGGCCGCGCTCTCGACCATCGAGACGCTGATGTCGACCTCCGTTACCGCGGCGGCATCCTTCGGTTCTGCGGCCAACAAGATCGAGTCGCAGTCGGAATTCGTCAGCAAGCTCACCGATGCGCTGAAGACCGGTATCGGCACGCTCATCGACGCGGACATGGAGGCGGCCTCGGCCCGGCTCCAGGCGCTCCAGGTGCAGCAGCAGCTGGGGACCCAGGCGCTGTCGATCGCGAACAAGACGCCGCAGAACCTGCTGACCCTGTTCCGCTAGGGACCAGCTGGCGGAGCGAGCCCGCGGCCCGCTCCGCCGCGACCGGGGCGGCGCATCCGGCGCCGCAGAACATGTCACGCCACCGGAAGGATAGATCGTGAACGCTCTCGAACTGGCCCAGACGGCCTATGGCACGGCGGCAGCGCCGACGCGCACCGATCGTGGCGCCGAATACGAGGTCATCGCCCGCATCACGCGGCGGATGAAGGCGGCGGCGGACGAGGGACGCAGGGGCTTTCCAGCGCTCGCGGCGGCGCTGCACGACAACCTCCAGCTCTGGACGATCTTCGCGGCCGATGTCGCCGCGCCCGACAACCGTCTTCCGGCCGACCTGCGCGCGCGGATCTTCTACCTCTTCGAGTTCACCCAGCAGCATACGCCGAAGGTCATGGCTTCGGGCGATGGCGCGGATGCGGCGGTTCTCGTCGATATCAACACCGCCGTCATGCGCGGTCTGCGCGGCGGGGGCACCGGGTGATGGGCGGGCTCGTTCTGAAGCTGGCACCGAAGGAGCGGGTGCTGATCAACGGTGCGGTGATCGAGAACGGCGACCGCCGATCGCGTCTTTCGGTGGTCACACCGAACGCAAACATCCTGCGGCTGCGCGACGCGATTCACCCCGAGGAGGCGACCACGCCGGTGCGTCGGCTGTGCTATGTCGCGCAACTGGTCCTGTCCGGTGACGCCGCGGCCGACATCACGCGCCACCAGCTCCTGCGCGGGATCGAGCAGCTCAGCCAGGTGCTTCAGGATCCTGACAGCCGTCAGCATCTGGCGCAGGCGACGAATGCGACGCTGGCGGGCGAATATTATCACGCGCTGAAGGCGCTACGGGGGCTGCTGCCGCGGGAGGAACGGCTACTAGCCGCCTACCGGTCATGAGCTTCCAGCCGGTGGTTCCGGTTGGCGGTTACGCCGGATGGAAATTTCTCGATCGCACCGCCGAGGCCCAGGCCACAGCCTTTCGCGAGGCGCCGCAGATGCGCAGCGAGATCGCCCATTTCCGGGCACGGATCGGCGCGATCGAAAGCCCGGCAGAACTCGTGGCCGATCCGCGATTGCTCAAGGTCGCGCTGGGCGCCTTCGGGCTGTCCGACCGGGCAGGGGCGAAATATCTGATCGAACGGGTTCTGACCGAAGGCGCCGCCGATCCCGATGCGCTCGCCAATCGGCTGCCCGACAAGCGGTTCCGCGCGCTCGCAGAAGCGTTCGACTTCACGCGACCCGATATGCGACCGGCCCAGGCGCCGGGCTTTGTCGACCGGATCATTGCGGGCTATGAGAAGCGCCAGTTTCAGGCGGCGGTTGGCCGGGTCGACGCGGATCTTCAGGCTGCAATGGTTGTCGAAAGCGAATTGCCGGCACTTGCCGGAGGTGCCGCCGGCGAGACGACCAAATGGTATCTTCTGCTGGGGACGCCGGCCTTGCGGGCCGCGCTGGGGACTGCGCTGGGCCTTCCCTCGTCGGTCGTTTCGCTGGATATCGACAAGCAGGTCGAGATGTTCCGGGACCGGACAGCGGCGGTCTTCGGCGCCGATACGGTATCGCAATTCGCGGAACCGGCAAAGCTGGACGGGTTGATCAAGGCCTTCCTTCTGCGCAGCGAGCTGCAATCCGGGGCCTCGGCTGCCGCGGCGAATTCGCCCGCGCTGCAGCTTCTGACAGGCAGCGCCGCGCCGCCCACGGGCAATGGCGCGGCGGCCGCGGCCGCGCTTCTGTTCTCGTGACCGAGGGCACCCGCGGCGGCCTAGCCGTCGTCGGCGGCCGTTCCGGGACGATCCGAGCCCGACGCGGCCCGGGAGCCGGAGGCCGCGAGGCCCGGCAGGGTCGCGAGCCGGGCGAAACTGTCGGCGATCGAGGCCGAATCGGCCGCCATGAATGCATCGAGCGCCGGCCACAGGGTGATCGCGCGGTCGATCTGCGGGTCGTTCCCACTGGTATATAGGCCTGCCTGGATCATCATTTCCGCCCGTTCATAGGCACCGAGCAGTGATCGCGCGCTGCCGAGAAGACGGTTCTCGGTCTCTTGCGCGACCCCGGGCAGGCAGCGCGAGACCGAGCGCAGCAGGTCTACCGCCGGAAAGCGCCCGCGCTCGGCGATGGCGCGATCCAGAACGACATGGCCGTCGAGCACGCCGCGCAGGATATCGGCCACCGGTTCCTCCATGTCGGAACCCGCGACCAGGACACTGAAAACGGCTGTTATGTCGCCGCCGGAGGCCTCCGCTCCGGTCCCGGTCCCGGCGCGCTCCCCCAGTGCCATGATCTCGTGCGCGGTCGATGGCGGGTAGCCGCGCAGACCTGCGCTCTCGCCCGCGGCCAGAGCCACCTCGCGGTGGGCTTCGGCGAAGCGGGTGACCGAATCGGCCAGCAGGAGGACGTGGCGGCCCTGGTCCCGAAAATGTTCCGCGGCGGCCATCGCGGCCCAGGCGCAGCGCCGGCGCAGCAGGGGCGACTGGTCGGAGGTGGCGGCGACGACCACCGCGCGACGCATTCCTTCGGGTCCCAGTGCGTCCTCGACGAAGTCGCGCAGCTCGCGCCCGCGTTCGCCGATCAGCGCGATGACGACGATATCGGCCTCGACCCGGCGGGCGAATCGCGCCAGCAGCGTCGACTTGCCGACCCCGGAGCCGGCGAAAAGCCCGATTCGCTGGCCACGGGCGAGGGGGAGGAAGGTGTCGAATATCGCCATCGCCGTTTCGAGCCGCGGCCCCAGTTTCCGCCGTTCGGCGGCTGCGGGCGGCGGCGCGCGCAGCGGCCGGCCCGCACCGCCGCTCAACAGGGGCCGGCCATCGAGCGGTCGGCCCAACGGGTCGACGATCCGTCCTATCCAGCCGTCGTGCGGCGCCAGGGTGGATGCGCCCAGCAACGTCACCGGATCGCCAATGGCCAGGCCCTCGGCGTGATCCTCGGTGAGCATGCGCAGCTGCCTCGATCCCAGGCTGACCACCTCGCCACCCATCCGGCGGCCGCCGCGGGCGCCGATCTCCACCCGGTCACCGAGGCGGGCCCAGGCCGACAGGCCGGTGACCGAAATGCCCCCGCGTCCGATCGCCGAGATCCTTCCGCAGCGCGTCAGCGGCGAAAGCGCGGCGATCCCCGATCGGAGTGTCTCCAGTCGCTGGTCGATCGTCATCATCGGTGTCTCCATGGCCTCGCCTTACGGTTTCTAAAGGAATCGCCCTTAAGCCTTGATGAAACCGATCGAGGGAGAAGCCCCGATGTTTCAGAACGTGGAAATCATGCGCATGGCCGGCGCCCTGCTCGACCATGCGGGCCGGCGCCAGGAGGCGATCGCGCAGAATGTCGCGAATGCCGATACGCCGGGTTATCGCGCGGTCGATCTTTCGCCTTTCGCCGAGCGTTACCGCGAGACGCAGGACATGCCGGTGCGGGTGACGCGCGCGGGTCATCTGGGCGCGGCGGGCGTCATCGGCTCCGGGCCGGGTGCAGGCGACGCAATCCTGCGCGCGCGCGCCCAGCAGGCGCCATCTTCGCCCGACGGCAACAGCGTATCGGTCGAGGGCGAGATGATGCACGCGGCGGAGGCCAAGCGTCAGCACGACATCGCCCTTGCCGTCTATCGCAATGCGACGCGCGTTCTGCGCCTTGCCGCCGGCGCCGGAAGGTAGGCGGCATGTCGGAATTCCTCAACGCACTTTCAGTTTCGGCCAGCGGCATGGAGGCGCAATCGCAGCGCCTGCGGCACATCACCGAGAACGTCGCCAATGCCGACACGCCGGGCTATCGCCGCAAGACCGTGGCATTCGAGAGCGCGATGCGCGACGGACGGTCGTCCGGTGCGGTCGAGGCGGGTCCGGTCCGGCTGGATCCGCGCCCCCTGCGGCAGATCTTCGATCCGGGAAATCCGCTGGCCGATGCCGCCGGCAATGTCGCGGGATCCAATGTCGAGCTGCTGATCGAGATCGCCGACGCCCGCGAGGCGCAACGCAGCTACGAAGCCAATCTCAAGATGTTCGATCAGGCACGGCAGATGTCGGCCAGCCTGCTTGAACTTCTACGCCGCTAGGGAGATCCAGAATGGATATCAGGACGTCGTTCGCAGCACAGAGCTATACCAACGCACGGCCGCTGACCGCCCCCGACGCCGACGGTGCGGGCCCGGTCGATCCGGGCGCGAAACTGGCCGCGAGTTTCGTCGACACGCTGCAGGCCGGCGAGGCCGCGGCGCGGACCACGATGATCTCGGGCGCCGATCCCAATGCGCTGGTCCAGGCGCTGGCGGCGACCGAACTCGCGGTGGAGACCGCGGTGACGGTGCGTGACCGCGTGGTCGAGGCCTACCAGGAAATCCTGCGCATGCCGGTCTGATGATGAACGAGGCCGTTATCTACGACACCATGCGCCAGGCCCTGTGGGTCTCGGTCAAGATCTCGGCGCCGCTCCTTGGCGTCGCGCTGATCGCCGGAATCGCGGTGGGTCTTTTGCAGGCCCTGACCTCGGTCCAGGAGATGACGCTCACCTTCGTTCCCAAGGTCGGGCTGATGCTGGTGATCTTCTGGGTGTCGATGAGCTTCATGACCGAGACGCTTCTGCGCTTCTTTCACGAGCGGGTCATTCCGCTTATCGCGGGGGGCTGAGATGACAAATTCCATCTATACCACCTTGTCGCGCCAGATCGGCCTGATGCGTGAAATGGATCTGGTGGCGAACAATATCGCCAACCTGTCGACCACCGGCTATCGCCGCCAGGGCGTCGTCTTCGCCGAACATGTCCGTCAGACCGGGCCGGCGGAACCTTCGCTTTCGATGACCGAGGCCAAGGCGCGCATCGTCGATCTGCAGCAGGGAACGGTCGAGGAGACCGGCGGATCGCTTGATCTGGCGATACGCGGCGACGGGTTCTTCATGGTGGAGACCGGCGAAGGCCCGCGGCTCACGCGTGCGGGCGCCTTTGCCGTCGACGCCGCCGGCACCGTCGTCTCTGCCGCGGGGGACGCGCTGCTCGACGACGGAGGCGCGCCGATCGTCCTGCCGCCCGGCGGCGGCGCGGTCTCGATCGCGCGCGATGGCACGGTCAGTGCCGGGCAGACCCCGGTGGGCCGCGTCGGGCTGTTCCGTCCCGCCGATCCCAAGGACCTCGTCTATCAGGCGGGCACGCTGTTTCAGGCCGAGGGCGGGGTGGTGCCGCAGGAGGGAGAAGCGGAGATCCTCCAGGGCTATGTCGAGCATTCCAACGTCGATCCGGTGGGCGAGATCGCCCGCATGATAGCCGTGCAGCGCGCCTATGAACTCGGGCAGAAGCTGCTCGACCGCGAGGATCAGCGTCTGCGAGACCTCATCCAGACAGCCACGAAATAGGACCAGATCATGAAGGCTTTGCAGATCGCCGCAAGCGGCATGAGCGCCCAGCAGATGCGGGTCGAGGTTGTCTCGAACAACCTCGCGAACATGTCGACGACCGGCTACAACGCGCGGCGGGCGGAATTCGCCGACCTGCATTACGAAAATGTTGCCCGGCCCGGTGCCATCTCCGCCGCCGACGGGCGGGTGCTGCCCACCGGGATCCAGCTTGGCCTCGGTGTCCGGCCCTCCGCCGTGATGGTGGAACATGCGCAGGGCTCGATCGCGCGCACCGGCGGCGACCTCGATCTGGCGATCAGCGGCCAGGGCTATTTCGAGGTTTCCCTGCCATCGGGCCAGTCGGCCTATACGCGCGACGGTTCGCTCAAGCGAACGGCCGAGGGCGAGATCGTCACCTCCGAAGGGTTTGCCGTGGTGCCGGGAATCACCATTCCCGATACGACGACCAGCATCTCGATCAACGCCGAGGGCGAGGTCTATGCCTATTTCAAGGGCAAGGTCGAACCGCAGATGATCGGCCAGCTCACGCTGGCGGATTTCACCAACGAAGAGGGGCTCGAGGCGATCGGTTCGAACATGTTCCTCGAAACCGAGGCCTCGGGGCCGGCGATGGTGGCGGCGCCCGGAACCGACGGGCTGGGCATCCTGCGCCAGGGCTATCTGGAGGAAAGCTCGGTCGATCCGGTGCGCGAGGTCACGCAGCTTATCCAGGCGCAGCGCGGCTACGAGATGAATGCCAAGGTCATCACCGCCGCGGATCAGATGCTTCAGGCCACCACGCAGGTGCGCTGATGCGGTTGATATCCCCGCTGTTGATCGCGGTCCTGATCCCGGTCTGGGCCAGCGCCGAAACGGTGATCGCCGCGCGGACGATCCGGCCCAAGACGGTGCTTGCTGCGCCCGACATATCGTCGCTTTCGGCGACCATTCCGGGCGCCATCAGCGACGCGGCACTCGTCATCGGTCGCGAGGCGCGCGTGGTTCTCTACGCGGGGCGGCCGATCCGGCCGGGCGACATCGGCCCGCCGGCGCTGGTGACGCGCAATCAGCTCGTGCGTCTGCGCTACCGGACCGGCGGGTTGAGCATCCTCGCGGAGGGGCGCGCCCTGGCCCGCGGCGGCGTGGGCGACCGCGTCAGAGTGATGAATACCGCCTCGAAACGGACCGTCAGCGGGATCGTCGATGCCGACGGAACCGTAAGCGTGGTCGCGAACGGACAGACAAGGGAGAAACAGCCGTGATGCTTCGTGCGCCGATAATGATTGTTGCACTGGTCTCGGTCGCGGCGGCCTGCGGCCGGCTCGAAAACGTGGGCAAGGCGCCCGACTTCTCGCCCCCGAGCGGGGTTGACGGTCGCTTCCTGTCGCCCGGCTATCCGCTTCCCGCCGATGCGCGCCGGACAGGCGGGCGCAAGACGGCCTCGGCCTCGCTGTGGACGGGTGAGCGCAAATCGCTCTTCGGTGACCGCCGTGCGGGGCATCGCGGCGACATCCTCACGGTGGTGATCCGGATCAACGACAGCGCCCAGATCTCGAATTCCTCGGGGCGCAGCCGGAACGGAAGCGAGGGCATGGGCATTCCCGCCTTCTTCGGCTTGCCGCAGAGGATCGACAAGAGCCTGCCCACCGGGGCGTCGCTCGGCAATGCGGTCGCGGCCAATTCGGCCAGCAACTATCAGGGTAACGGCACCATACAACGCAACGAGAAGCTGACGTTGAGGGTCGCCGCGACCGTGGTCGAGGAACTGCCCAACGGGATCCTGCGGCTCGCGGGCTCGCAGGAGGTGCGTGTCAACAACGAGCTGCGCGAGCTGACGGTCACCGGTTATGTCCGCCCCGAGGATGTCACCCGGCGCAACGAGGTAAGCTACGACAAGATCGCCGGAGCGCGGATCTCCTATGGCGGCCGCGGCCAGATTACCGATGTCCAGCAACCGCGATACGGCCAGCAGGTGGCCGATATCATTCTTCCGTTCTAGGCCGGACCGATGCGCAAGCTGTTTCCCATGCTGCTGGGGATCGCGGGCCTTCTGGCCGGCGGCGCGACCGGTCTTGCCCTGCGCCCGGAGCCGGTGCCGATGAAGCACGCGGCGGCATCCCCGGGCGCGTCGGCCGGCAAGACGTCGAAGGCCGCCACCGGCAAGCAGGAGGCCGCTGCCGGCAAGGCCAAGGCGCCCTCCGATGGCGCGGAGGGCGCTCCGTCGAAGAAGGACTATATCAAGCTGAACAACCAGTTCATCGTTCCGCTGGTGCGCGGGGGGCATGTGGATGCGCTGGTCATCCTCTCGCTGAGCCTCGAGGTCGAACCCGGAGCCGGGCCGCAGATCTACGCGATCGAGCCCAAGATGCGGGATGTCTTCCTGCAGGTCCTGTTCAATCATGCCAACATCGGCGGGTTCGAAGGCAATTTCACCGCAAGTGACAAGATGCAGCTGTTGCGAGACGCATTGCTCGAATCGGCAAAGCGACTGCTCGATACCACGGTCAGCGATGTCCTGATTTCGGATATCGTGCGGCAGGACGCCTGATCGGCGCTTCCGGTCAGACCCGGCCGGGAGCGCGCGACCGCGCGCGCCGGGCGAGCTTTTGCAACACCGCCGCCCGGCCGAAGGCCTGCACCGCCTCTTCATGCGCTGCCTGCCACGCGGCGTTGAGCCGGGCCTGCCGCGCGGTCAATTCCGCGCGCCGGCGCATGACCCACACGCGATGCCGTTCGACCGCATGCGCGTCGGCGGCCCCCCGGATCGGCGCCGGCGGTCCGTCGAGCCTTGCAATGGCGGCGGCCAATGCATCGCGTTCCTCGGCGAGGCGGCGCAGGTGCTCGAGGCGGGAGTCCCGTTCCATCGCCGCGATCGCCTCCATCGCCGCGAGCCGATCTGCGCGGGCTATCGCCATGTTCGGCCCGCCTTCTTGCGCATCTTTTCCGAAAATCTGATCGCGGCGGCGACGGCGCGGTAATGTGCCGGCAGGATCTCGTCGCCGATTTCGACCTCGGCGTGGAGACGGCGCGCGGTGGCGGCATCGCGATATAGCGGAATGCCGCCTTCCTGCGCGGCCTCGCGGATCCGCGCGGCAACGGCATCGACCCCCTTCGCCAGGCAGACCGGCGCGGCCTGATCGGTTCGGCGCCAGCGCAGCGCGACGGCAAAATGGGTTGGATTGACGATCACCACATCGCTTTTGGCGACATCGGCGATCATCCGGCGCGTGGCGATCTCATAGCCGCGTTGCCGCCTTTTCTGACGCAGGTGAGGATCGCCCTCGGATTCCTTCATCTCGTCCTTCATGTCCTTGTGGGACATACGGTTGCGGCGAAGATGCTCGGCCCGCTGCCAGAGGTAATCGATGATCGCGATGCTGGCCGCTACGATCAGGGTCAGAAACAGGAAGGCGATGACAAGTTCGCCCAGATGCCGCGCGACGGGGCCGGGCGGAAGGGCGAGCGTGGCAAGGATCTCATCCATCCGTGCTGCCAGAAAGAGGCCGAGGATCGACGAGATCACCACGAGTTTCACGAAGCTCTTGGCGAATTCGAACAATCCCGAACGGCCGAATTTCTGCTTGGCGTTGGACAGCGGCGAGACCCGCGACGCCTTGGGCATCAGCTTCTCGGGCGTGAAGATGATCGCCCGTTGCGCGACGAGGGCCACGATCACGAGGATGATCGGGGCCACGAAGAAAGGAGCGATGGCAACGGCGAAGCTGGCGAGAATCCCGCCAAGCGCACCATCGCCGGGGCCGAGGATCGTCGCCCCAAGCCGGTCGGGTTGCGCCAGGAAACCTGTGCCGAGCGCGCCCAACCGGTCCACCGTCGCTGGTCCGGCGATCAGCGCCGCCAGAACCAGCCCGCCATAGGCGGCGGCAGTGGTGATCTCTGGCGAGCGCGGAACCTCGCCGCGTTTGCGCGCCTCGTCGAGACGCTTTTGCGTGGCTTCGTATTCCTTTTCCTGATCGTCGCTGTCGCGGTCGCTCATCCCGCCATGCCTCAGGGTACAGGGGCGAAGGGGGCGTGCAGGAACGTGCCGAAGCGACCAAGCCAGACGGCAAGGGCAAGCGGCGCACTGACGAGCAGCAGCACGAGGCCCCCGAAGGTCAGTGCCGGCGCCCCGACGAAGGCGACCATCAGCTGTGGCATGGCCCGGTTGATGACGCCGATCGCGACATTGTAGATCAGCGCCGCGACGACAAAGGGCGCGGCGAGGCTGAAGGCAAGCGAGAAGCCGTCGGCGACCCGCGCGATACCCCATCGTGAAAGATCGGCGCCCGCCGGCATGACGCCGGCCGGCAGGATGTCGTAGCTGAGCACGAAGAGCATCGCGAGCTTCACGTGAAGATCGAACACCGCCGCCAGCGCGAGCCCTGCCACCAGCAGGAACTGCGCGATTGCCGGCTGCGGATCGGCGTTGACGCCTCCGAAGAACTGCGACAGCGACGTCGCCTGTGCCGCGATGGTGCCGGCGATCTGGAGCGCGATCAGAAAGAGCCGCATGCCGATGCCGATCGCGAGGCCGATGACCGTCTCGGCGCCGAGCAGTGGCAGGACGGCAAGTGGCGTCGACGGAAGGTCGGGAAGCGAAGCCGCCACAGCGGGCGCCACGATGATGGTGAAGGCAAGCGCGCCGGCAAGGCGGATCCGCAGCGGCACCGATTGTTCGCCGAAGGCCGGCATCAGAAAGATCGCCGCACCGATCCGGAGAAAGACCAGGCCGCCCGCGGCCAGCGCCTCGCCCAGCCGGGCAGTCAACTCGGGCAAGAGCGCGCTCATGGCGGCACCATGCCAAGCAGTGCCGGGCGCGCCTCCAGCCCGATCTCCTCGAACGACAGCACCGGCGCCGAGAGCCCCTTGGCCTGAAGGACCGTACGCAGGAAGCGCCGCCGGCGGGTGGAGGTCACCAGCGCCGGCAGAACCCCGGTTTCGGAGATCCGCGCCAGCTTTTCCGCGATCGCATTGGCGAGGCGGTTGAAATCCGACGGTGGCAGGGCGACGTCGCCCTCGCCCCGCTCGCCGTCGAGCTGGTAGGTGGCGAAGGTCTCCTCCCATTCCGGGGCGAGTTGCAGCAGGGGAATGGTGCCGTCGGCGCGCCGCAACTCGGCGACGAGCTGGAAGCCCAGGCGCTGCCGGACATGTTCGCAGATCACTTCGGGCGGGGCCGCGACATTGCGCAGTTCGGCTATCGCTTCGAGGATAAGCCCGAGATTGCGGATCGACACACGTTCGTCCAGAAGGAGCCGCAGCACGGCAAGCAGCATGTCGGGGGCAACCTTTTCGGGCACCAGTTCATCGATCAGTCGGCGGTTTGCGGTGCCCCGGTCGGCATCGGTGAGATTGGTGAATTCGTCCAGCAGGCGCCGCAACGACTTGAGCGTGAGAAGACGTGCGAGATTGGCCTTCAGCACCTCGAGCAGATGGGTGGCAAGAACTTCGGCCGGGGTCACCACTGTCGTGCCGGCAAGGGCCGCCTCTTCCTGACGTTCCGCCGCGACCCAGCGCGCGGGGGCGCCGTAGACGGGTTCGCGGACGGATTCGCCGGACGGTGCCTCGACGCCGTCGTCGGTCAGCAGTGCCAGCACCATATCCGGCAGCAGCCGGTCCTGCGCACGCTCCACCCCCTGGATGCGGATGCGGTAGCCTCCCTCGGGCAGAGCCGGATCGTCGGTCAGGCGGATCTCCGGCAGGATCAGCCCGAAGGTCGTGGCGACATGGTTGCGCATGTTGGCGATTCGCGCATCGAGGCCGGTAGCCGGATCGAGCACCATCGGCACAAGGTTCGGCGCGAATTCCACATGGATTTCGTCGAGATCGAGAAGATCGCCCAGCGGACGGCGCTGCGGCGCGGCGTCGACCTCTTCGGACACGGGCGTTTCCGCCTCCTGCCGGCGATTGTTGCGTTCGGCCAGAACTGCGGCGCCGGCCAAGGCGACCGCGCCAAAGAGGAAGGGCAGGAACGGAAGGCCGGGAACCAGCTCGAAAAGAAGCATCAGCACCGCGACCGTGCCGAGCGCGCCGGGATAGCGGCCGAGCTGGCTGAACAATGCCAGATCCGTCGCCCCCGTGGCCCCCCCGCGCGCCAGCAGCAGCGCCGAGGCGATGGAGATGATGACGGCCGGAATCTGGCTGACCAGACCATCGCCGACGGTCAGGATCGCATAGGTCTGGAAGGCCGTGCCCGGTGCCATCCCGTGAACGGCGATCCCGATGATCAGGCCGACCACGATGTTGAGAAGGGTGATGAGCAGGCCCGCCACGGCGTCGCCTTTGACGAACTTGGAGACCCCGTCGAGCGAGCCGAAGAAGGTCGTTTCCGCCTGCTCGACCGCGCGTCGCTGCCGTGCCTCGCTGTGGTCGATCGCCCCTGCGGACATGTCGGAATCGATAGCCAGCTGCTTGCCCGGCATGGCGTCGAGCGCGAATCGCGCGCCGACCTCCGCCATCCGGCCGGCCCCCTTGGTGATGACGATGAAATTCACGATCAGCAGGACGCAGAAGACGACGACGCCCTGCAGGACGCTGCCGCCCATGATGAAATTGGCAAAGCCTTCGATCACATGGCCGGCGGCGCCGGTTCCCGTATGGCCCTCGCCGATGATCAGCTTGGTCGATGACACGTTGAGCGAGAGGCGCAGCATCAGCGAGGCAAGCAGGATCGTCGGAAAGGCCGAGAAGTCCAGCGGCCGTTCGATGAAAAGGGTGACCGTGAACATCAGGATCGCCAGCGCAAACGAGATCGCGAGGCCGATGTCGAGCATCCACGAAGGGATCGGCAGGACCATCATCACGATCACCGCCATGAGCGCGAGCGCGAGCAGCACGGTCGGGCGAAACAGGTCGCGGGGTGACAGCGGCAATGTCATGTCAGCCCCGCGGTCCGCGCGGTCCGATCAGCGGCCGTGCGGTGGTGGCCGGCTTGGGAAACAGCGATCCGAGCTGGCCGGGCGCCGAACCGGCTTGCAACAGGGGGAATGGCGTGGGCCCGGCAGCCGGCGCGCCTGATGCCGGGCCTGATGATGCCGGGGACGGCGATCGGGGTGGTTTGGTGGCGACGGGCGCCGGGCGGAGGGGCCGGGCCGGTCGCAGGACCGCTGCCTGCGCCGGTTGCGGAGAAGCCGGCTGACGCCGCAGGGCCGCATGCAGCTTGTCGAAGCGGCTGCGATACTGGCGCGCCCGCGCCGGAATTCGGGAATGATAGGCGCCGGCGGCACGGCTCCAGTCGCCGAATTCGTCATAGAGCGACTTGAGAAAGCGAGCCGCATAAAGTGCATTGGCGCCCGGGTCGAACATGGCTTCGAGCGAGGAGAAGGCCGAGTTGTGCCATAGGTAATTGATCTGGAAGCAGCCGACGTCGAAGCTTCGGGCGCCGGCATCGAATCCGCGGCGAGCGAAGGCCCGGGCGTCGGACAGGTCGTCGAACCATTTGCCGCGCCCTTCCATGTTCACGGTCCAGGGCCAGGGCATGAAACGACCGTCGGTATTGCGCCCGGTTTCGGTCCGGGTAAGCGCACGCAGGACATCGAGCGGAACGCCGGTCTCCTGCGCGGCGCTTCGTGCCGCCCGATCGCAAAGTTGCGCCGTGCTCAACCGCGCCGCCGCGGGTTGGCCGAGCACGAATATCGCTGCCACGGCCGTCACCCCTATCGATGTTGCGGCCGCGACGAGGCGGCGCAGGAGCGACCGGGCGCGGCCGGCGCATTCGTTGCGCGGGCGATGCGGGCAGCGGCAGGCGTGATCCAACGGGTTCTCCCATTCTCTGGCCGCGCTTCCGGCGGCGCCCCGACGCTAGGGAAAGAAGCTTTCGATTCGGTAAGCGGTGGTGCGCCGGAAATCGGGACGCGGCATCCGGCCGATCAGGGAGCGGCCGGTGCTGGATCAGGCTCGCCCGGCAGGAGCTGTGCGAGGGCCGCCCGAATCTGGCGACTTGATCCCACAAGTGCCTCGCCACGCGCAATCGCGCCCGGCTTCGCCGCCGCGGCTGTTGTCGCATCGGATCCGGCTGCTGTCTGCGGGGCGGGTGCGGCGCCCATGGTCAGCGCGTCGATGGCCTTGCGCCGCGCCGCTG
>JASBUM010000336.1 GCA_030147905.1 Acidimangrovimonas sp. | reverse complement strand
GGCGGAATGCCGATGCCTTTGCCGCCGAGTTGGCCCCCGTCATCGCCGAGATCCGCGCCGGCGGCCACCTGTCCTTGCGTGCCATCGCCGCCGAACTGAATGCGCGACAGGTGCTCAGCCGTCGCGGCGGGCGCTGGCAGGTCTCGAATGTCCGCAATCTGCTCCACCGCCTCGATCGCCAGCGCCGCTGAGCACCCTCAGGGCCCGGGCATCGACGGCCCTCGGTCAATGGGGCCGGCGCGCTGACGGCCCGTGTGATGGCGTGCCCGGACCCATCGGGGAACAGGGGGCGCGGAGAAGCACCCCTCCGTGCGTTCAATCGGCCCGACCTCCCCGCAGCCCGGGACGTCGGCCTGGGAGATCATACCAGATCCGCATGGGCCCGGTTTGCCCCCCCGGTTGGCCCTTCCCCGCCGGTCTTTCCCAGCACCCGCTCCAGCACCGGACTGGGGAAGCGCCGCTGGAGGACGACGGCGTAGAAATCCTCGACGATGTCCAGATCGAAGGGCGCGGTGACCAGCAGCCCGTCGCGCAATTCGTCAGCCAGCACAACCGCCGGCGTGATCGCCAGCCCCGCATCTTCGCGCGCCAGAAGCCGGATCATCGCCATGTCGTCGACCTCTGCCGCGACCCGGGGGCGCAGCCCCAGCCGGGCAACGAGGCTGTCGAAACCGGTGCGGATGGAGCTGTCAGTGGGCAGGATCACCGGCTCTTCGCGGAGCGCGTCGGCGAGCGTCGGGTGGCGCATCCTGTGGGGCTTTCCGTGCAGGCCGACCTTCTGGGCCGAGACCCGGTGGGCGACGAAGGCCGAGAACACGTCGCGCGCGGGCGGCTCGGTCGTCAGAACCACGTCGAGGGCTAGAGATTGCAGCGCCTCGAACAGCATCGGCCCGCTGCCCGAACGCAGCACGATCTCGACCTCCTCCGATCCGATGATCGGGGCAAGAAACCGAAGCTGGAAGTTTCGCGACAGCGTCGAGGGCGCGCCGACCCGCAGCACCTGTCGCCCCGCGCCGGCCTGGCGCAGAACCGACACGAGTTCCTCGCCCGCGCCGAAGATCTGGTCGGCGTAGTCGAGCGCGATATGCCCGACCTCGGTCAGTACCAATTGGCGCCCGCGGCGGTAGAACAGCTGGTGACCAAGGCGGTTCTCCAATGTGCGGATCTGGCTGGAGAGGGCCGATTGCGAGACGTTCAGCCGCTCCGCCGAGCGGGTCAGGTTGCCGTCGCGGGCAACCTCTCGGAAATACCGCAGATGATGATAGTTCAGATCAGACATCGTTCTTATTTATCGAACGTTTCATCAATAACAATGTATTTTTTATGATGCTGCGGCGCAGCTATGACCGGGGCGATCGCAACCGGAGTTTCTGCCATGTCCATTCTGCTGCTTCTCGGCCCCCTGCTGGCCGCGCTTGCCGGCCTTGTGCTTCTTTTCCGGCCCGGGCCGCGTGCCGCAACCCGCCTGCGTCTTCCCGAGAGCGCGATGCTCGCCCAGGTCGCGTCCACGTTGGCTGCATCGGTTCACCTCGCACTGAGCGGACCCGCGACGTCGGGATTGATCGGTCTCGCCGGAGTCGGCCTTTCGGCGCGGCTCGACATCGTCAGCGTTGCACTTGCCCTGACGGTCGGTTTCGTCGGCTGGGTGGTGCTGCGCTTCGCGCGCGTGGCGCTGGACGGCGAGGCGGGGCAGGGCGCCTTCATGGGCTGGATGAGCCTGACACTTGCCGCCGTGCTGGCGCTGGTGGCGGCGGGCAACCTGATCCAGCTTCTCGTCGCCTGGGTCTGCGTCGGCACGGCGCTGAACCGGCTTCTTCTGTTCTACCCCGAACGGCCCCGCGCCCGGCGTGCCGCGGCGAAGAAATCCCTCAGCGGGCTGATCGCGAGCGCATCGCTGCTGGGGGCCGTCGTCCTGATGATCCGCGACTTTGGCACAACGGACATCGCGACGATATCGGCTGCGGTTCAGGCAGGCCAGGTTCCCGGCAACCTGTGGCTGGCGGCCCTGCTGCTGGCTGTGGCGGCTGTGTTCAAATCGGCGCTGATCCCGACCCACGGCTGGCTGACCGAGGTGATGGAGGCGCCGACTCCGGTCTCGGCCCTGCTGCACGCGGGGGTGGTGAACGCGGGCGGCTTCCTGCTGATCCGTTTCGCCGACGTGATACTGGCCGCGCCGGGCGTGCTGATTGTGCTGGCACTGGTGGGCGGGTTCAGCGCGCTGGTCGCCGCCGCGGTTGCCACCACCCAGCCTGCGGTGAAGACCGCGCTGGCCTGGTCCACCTGCGCTCAGATGGGCTTCATGGTGCTGCAATGCGGGCTTGCGCTCTTCCCGCTGGCGCTTCTGCATATCGTGGCGCATTCGCTCTACAAGGCGCATGCCTTCCTGTCGTCGGGCGGGGCGGTAGAAGCGGTCACCGCGATCCGGCGCCCCGGGCCTGTGGCGGTGCCGGACGGGCGCGCGGTGGCGCGTGCCTTCGCGCTGGCGCTGGCGATCTACGCGCTCGCACTGGCGCTCTTCGGGATCGGTGGGGTGGCCCCGCAGGCGGTCGCGCTGGGGGCGATCCTCATCTTCGGCGTCGCCTACCTGATCGCGCAGGGGCTGGCCGATGCTGCGCCCCGGGCGCTGACCTGGCGCACCACGGCGATGTCGGGCGCGGCGACGCTGGCCTACTTCGCTTTCCACGCCGGGGCCAATGCATTGTCGGCGGGCACCCTGCCGCTGCCGCCTGCCCCCGATGCGCTGACCTGGGCCGTGCTGGTGCTGTCTGTCGCGGGCTTCGGGCTGGCGGCCGTGGCGCAGGCGACCTTCCCGCTCTGGGCCGGGCATCCGGCGGCGGCGGGGCTGCGCGTCCACCTGATGAACGGCCTTTACCTCAACGCGATGACCGACCGGATGACCCGGGCGTTTTCGAAAGGATAAACGATGACCTATCACAGCTTCCAGTTCCCGGGCGAAACGCTCGCCCTCTTCGCCGCCGTAGAGGACGCGATCGGCCAGATCCCGCCCTCCTTTCCGCTCGACGCGACGGTCGCGGTCAATCCCTTCCTGGGACAGGCCGGGGAGGCGCGGGATGTGGCCGCCGCCCGCCTTGCCAGGACCGCGGGGGTGCGGCTGACCGTGCCACGCGCCACCGTGGCTGCGTGGATCGCCGAGGGCCGGATCACCGACGCGGATCTTGCCTGGGCCGTGGCAGGCGCGGACCTGACCGTCGCCGCGCTGAAGGCCGCCGCGGCCATGCCCGCGCCGGACCTGGCGCCTGATCCGACGATGGCTGACCTCGCACAGGCGGCGACCCGCATAGACTGGCCCGCTTTCCTTGAGGAGCGGATCGGTCTTTGGGCTGCGGCGCAGTTCGACCGGGGGCAGGCGCTCTGGCCTGCGCTCACCGCCTCGCCCTGGCGCTCGTGGCAGGCCTTTGCGCAGCGCGACCTGACACCGGGGCTGCACGGCTTGAGGGGGTTCTGCGCCTTTGTCGCAAGTCTTCCGGACGATCCGCGTGCGGCCTTCGCGGAACTGTGTGGGCAGCTTGGGCTGACGTCCGAGTCGGCGCCGCTCTATCTTCAGCGGCTCTTGGTGACGTTGGGGGGCTGGGGGCAATATGCGCGCGGCCTTGGCTGGCTGGCGGCGCGCAACGGCGGCCACGATGCCACGACCTTCGAACTGCTGCTGATCCGGCTGGCCTGGGACGGCGCACTGCTATCCGGGTTTGGGGACGTGGTTTCCAAGGGGTGGAATGATGCGCTGATCCGCTGGGCCGCACCACTGGCAGTGACCGCCGATCTTCGGATCGACATGGCGCTGCAGGAGGCCTCGGACCGCGCCGAGGAGCGTGGACTGGCGGAGACTCTTGAAGTCGCCCCGGCGGCGCCGAGCGCGGCCCGTCGGAAGGTTCAGGCGGCGTTCTGTATCGACGTGCGTTCGGAACCCTTTCGGCGGGCGCTCGAGGCTGCGGAGCCGGACATCGAGACGATCGGCTTTGCTGGGTTCTTCGGGCTGGCGCTGCATCACAGATCCTGTGCGTCGGACCTTGTCGAGGCGCGGGCGCCAGTGCTGCTGTCGCCGGGCCTGACCTCCGGCACGGCGGCCACCGGAGCGCAGGACGACGCCCTGCGGCTCAAGCGGCGGGCGGTCCGGGCCTGGGGACGGTTCAAGCTGGCGGCGGTGTCGTCCTTGACCTTCGTCGAGGCGGCGGGTCCGGGGTACCTGGGCAAACTCGCGGCATCGGCGCTGGGACTTGGCAAGGACGTGCCGCCCGCGCCCGCGCCACGGCTCGATCTGCCTCTGGACGCCCGCATCGCCGCGGCGGCACAGGTGTTGCGCGCGATGTCGCTGACCCGGGGCTTCGCGCCGCTGGTACTGATCGCGGGGCATGGCGCTCATGTCACCAACGCGCCCCATGCCAGCGCCCTCCAATGCGGGGCCTGCGGCGGGCATGCGGGCGATGTGAACGCCCGGCTGCTGGCGGCGCTGCTGAACGAGCCCGCTGTGCGCTCCGGCCTGATCAGCGAAGGCATCGAGATCCCCAAGGACACCCGTTTCGTCGCCGGCCTGCACGACACGGTCAGCGACCAGGTGACTTTGTTCGATGACGGGTTGGGCAACTTGCCAGCCCCGGCGCTGGCGCATCTGAGGCAGGTGCTCGGCCGCGCCGGTGCGATTGCCCGGACGGCCCGGGCTGCCAGCCTGCCGCGGGCCGGATCGGGGGCCGACCTGCCCGCGCGGGGCCGGGACTGGGCCGAACTCAGGCCCGAATGGGGGCTGGCCGGATGCCGCGCCTTCATCGCCGCCCCGCGCGGGCGGACGGCGGGCCGGGACCTCGGCGGGCGGGCCTTCCTGCACAGCTACGACTGGCGGGCGGACGACGGCTTCGGCACGCTGGAACTGATCCTCACCGCGCCGGTGATCGTCGCCAGCTGGATCGCGCTGCAATACCACGGCTCGGCGGTGGCGCCCGGGGTCTTCGGGGCGGGCAACAAGCTGCTCCACAACGTCACCGGCGGGATCGGGGTGGTCGAGGGCAACGGCGGCGACTTGCGGCCCGGCCTGCCGTGGCAGTCGCTCCATGACGGCGCGCGGCTGCGCCACGATCCGGTGCGGCTCGCCGTGGTGATCGAGGCGCCCGAGGCCGCGATCTCGGGCGTCCTGGACCGGCATGCGGAGGTGAAGGCGCTGTTCGACAACGGCTGGCTGTCGCTGCACGCGATGGACGCCGAGGGCCGGATTGCTGCACGCTACGACCGGGGGAACTGGATCGGGAGAAAGGCCGCCGCCACGCCTGCCGACCGGGCCGCATGACGCCCGGGCCCTATACCGGACGGGTCGCGGTGCTGGCCACCATGCACGGCAAGGAGGCCGCCTTTGCGCCGGTCCTTGCCGATCGGCTGGGCGTGGACACGATCGTTCCCGAAGGCATCGACACCGATGCCCTCGGGACTTTCACAGGCGAGATCGCCCGACAGGGCACAGTCGAGGATGCCGCAAGGGCCAAGGCGGCGCTTGGCCTGTCGCGCACAGGTGGCGATCTCGCACTGGCCAACGAAGGCGCCTACGGGCCGCATCCGCAGATCCCCTTCGTTCCGTTGGGAGTGGAGGTCGTGGCCTGGGTCGATAAGCGGATCGGCCTGACGCTGGTGGAGAGCCTCTACGATGAGACGCCTGTTTACGATCATCTCGTGCTTGGCCCGGACGAAGACCCAGGATCCTTCCTGGCGCGCATCGGGTTCCCGGCGCAGAAGGTGATCGTCTGCGCGGACGATGATGCCGTGAGCGATACCGTCATGAAGGGCATCGGCAGCGTGGAACAACTCGGGGCGGCTTTGGCAAAGGTCCGGCGCCTTTCGACGGATGGCAAAGCGTTCGTCCAGACAGATATGCGCGCCCATTGCAATCCGCGCAGGATGAAAACGCTTGGGAGGCTGGCGCAGAAACTGGCCTCGCGGCTCGTGACAACTTGTCCCGGCTGCGCCGCGCCCGGATTTGGCAGGGTCGGCGTGAAGATGGGCCTGCCCTGTGCCTGGTGCGGAAGACCGACAATTATGGTGCGGGCCGAACGCTGGGGCTGCGGCGTCTGCGGGCTCGTTGAGACACGACCCCGTGGAGATGGGCTGACAGAGGGGGATCCGGGGGCCTGTCCCCGCTGCAACCCCTGAGCGCCGTCAAGGCCCGGACACCGACGGCCCTCGGTCAATGGGGCCTGCGCGCTGACGGCCCGCGTGACTGCGTGTCCGGATCCATCGGGGAACAGGGGGCGCGGAGAAGCGCTGACATGGAAGCGCCTATCGGCCGAGCGTGGCCCGGCGATCCGTCATCGGGACGACGACGCACGGCGGGGTGTCGGAAGGGCCTGGAGGTTTGCAGCCAAGCCCGACCGGATCCTCCGGCGGCGCTCGAGCCGGTCAACCTCGGGCACATCGAGAATGATGGCCGCGGTGCTGGTCTGCTCCAAGACCCCGGTCACCATCGGCGCCCACGGCACCGGCCCGCTGATCC
>JASBUM010000326.1 GCA_030147905.1 Acidimangrovimonas sp. | reverse complement strand
GGGGTCAGGAAGGGCGGCAGGTCGAAGCTGAGCGTGGGATCCACCATCAACGCGACGCGCCGCTGGGCGATGGCGCCGATCTCGGCCAGGGCAAGCGCGGTCATGTCGGCGGCGAAACCCACCGGTTCGGCGTGGAAATTGCCCCCCGACACGATACGCCCCGAACCCGCCAGGACCAGGGGGTTGTCGGTCGCGGCATTGGCCTCGATCGCCAGCGTCCGGGCGGCCTGGCGCAGCACGTCCATGGCCGCGCCGGTCACCTGCGGCTGGCAGCGGATGCAATAGGGGTCCTGGACGCGGCTGTCGCCTTCGCGGTGGCTCTCGCGGATGGCCGAGCCCTCGAGCAGGGCGCGCATGTAGGCCGCCGCCTCGATCTGGCCCGCATGACCGCGCAGCGCGTGGATCTCGGGGTGCAGCGGCGCGGTGGAGCCCATGATCGCATCGGTCGAGAGCGCCGAGACGACCAGCGCCGACTGCGCCGCCCGCCAGGCATCGAAGAGCCCGGTCAGCGCATGGGCGGTGGAGAACTGCGTGCCGTTGATCAGCGCCAGCCCCTCCTTGGGGCCAAGAGCCACCGGCGCCAGCCCGGCCGCATCCAGCGCCTTGTCGCCGGGCAGGCGCCGGCCGTCGAAATCCGCCTCGCCCGCGCCGATCATCACCGCCGCCATATGCGCAAGCGGCGCCAGATCGCCCGAAGCGCCGACCGAACCCTGTGCCGGCACCACCGGCGTTACCCCCGCGGCCAGCATCCCCTCGATCAGTGCGATCAGCTCCCAGCGTACGCCCGAGGCGCCGCGCCCGAGGCTGAGCAGCTTGAGCACCATCATCAGCCGGGTCGTGGCCCTTGGGGTGGCGGTCCCGACGCCGCAGCAATGGGAAAGGATCAGGTTGCGCTGCAGCGTTGCCGTATCGTCGGGCGCGATCTTGTGGCTGGCGAGCTTGCCGAAGCCGGTGTTGACCCCGTAGACCGGGCGATCCCCGGCGGCGGCCTCGGCGATCGCGGCCCGGGCCGCCTCGACCGGGGCGCGGGCCGACGGATCCAGCCGCGCCGGCGCGTCCCGCCGCCAGATCCGTTCAAGCTGCGCCAGCGTTACGGCGCCGGGGGTCAGGCATTCAGACGTCAAGGCGGCCTCCGATAATGCGCGCATGAAGGGGCGTGGCACCCACCCGATAGGAGAGTTCGGCGGGGTGGCGCGCCTCCCACACCGCGAGATCGGCGCGCAGGCCGGGCGCGATCCGGCCGCGATCGTCCAGCCCCAGCGCGCGGGCGGCATGGCGCGTGGCGCCGGCCAGTGCCTCCTGCGGCGTCATGCGAAACAGGGTGCAGGCCATGTTCATCGCCAGCAGGACAGAGGTCATCGGCGCGGTGCCCGGGTTGCAGTCGGTCGCCACCGCCATCGGCACGCCGGCGGCCCGCAGCGCCGCGACCGGCGGTACCCTCGTTTCGCGCAGCGTGTAGAAGGCGCCCGGCAGGATCACCGCCACCGTGCCGGCCTTTGCCATCGCCGCCACGCCCCCGGCGTCGAGATATTCCAGATGGTCGGCCGAGAGCGCGCCATGCCGGGCGGCAAGCCGGGCGCCGCCAAGGTTGGACAGCTGCTCGGCATGAAGCTTGACCGGAAGCCCGAGCGCCCGCGCCGCGCGGAAGACGCGCTCGATCTGGTCGGGGGTGAAGGCGATCCCCTCGCAAAAGCCGTCGACCGCGTCGACCAGGCCCTCGGCATGGGCGGCGCGCAGGGCGGGCAGGACGACCTCGTCGATATAGGGATCGGGGCGGCCGGCATATTCGGGCGGCAGGGCATGGGCGCCCAGGAAGCTGGTCACCACGGTGACGTCGCGGGTTTCGCCGATTTTCCGGGCGGCCCGCAGCATTCGCAATTCCGTCTCGACATCAAGACCGTAGCCGGACTTGATCTCGATGGTGCCGACACCTTCCGCGCACATGCGGTCGCTCCGCGCCAGGCTCTGATCGAGGAGGGCCGCCATGTCGGCGGCACGGGTCGCGCGGACGCTGGCCACGATCCCGCCGCCCGCGCGCGCCACGGCTTCGTAGCTCGCCCCGTTGAGCCGCATCTCGAATTCGCGCGCCCGCTCGCCGGCATGGACCACATGGGTGTGGCAATCGATCAGCGCCGGGGTGACGAGCCTTCCGCCGAGGTCGATCCGGCGCGCGTCCGCAGGCGCCTCCAGCGACCGGGCCGGGCCCGCCCGGACGATGCGCCCGCCCGCGATCATCACGGCGCCGTCGCTCACCAGCCCGTAGCCGGCGCCATCGGTCGGCGCGCCGGGGTCGGTCGCGCTTCCCCCGACGGCGCGCGCGCCAGCATCCCCGCCAGTATCTCCGCCAGTATCTCCGGCAGTCGCGTCCCGCGTGGCAACCATGGTCGCCACGGTGGCATTGGTCAGGATGATCGTCATGGCGCTTGCCTTATGTCTGCGCATCAATCAAATATGTCTGCACATATTTTGCGGCTGTCAAGGATGATCCCATGCAAGCGCAGGTGATTTTGGCCGATTGGGCGCTGCTGCCCGAGGGCTGGGCGCGCGATGTCCGCGTCCTGTGCGAGGC
>JASBUM010000317.1 GCA_030147905.1 Acidimangrovimonas sp. | reverse complement strand
CCGCCAATGCGCCGACCGCCGCCACCTTCTTGCCGTCGACGCGCAGGGCCAGCGGGCCTGCGGCCGCGATCAGAAACCGCAGCGCGCCGAAGACGAGCCCCGTCAGCAACCCCATATGCAGGCCCGAAATCGCAAGCAGATGGGCCGTGTTCGCGGCGCGCAGATCTTCCAGCGAGGCTTGCCCGATGGCCGCGCGATCGCCGGTGGCAACGGCGGCGGCAAAGGCACCGGGCGGTCCCGGCACGGCTTCGCGGATGGCGCGGGCAAGGGCGGTACGCAGGCGGGCAAGGCCCGCCGCCGGCGGGGCCGGCTCCCAGACCAACAGGGGCGTCCGGCTGTACCCCACCGCCCCGATCCCCGCGAACCAGGCATAGCGGCGGAAGTCGAAACCGCCCGGTTCGGCCGGGCGCGCGGGCGGCCCGAGATAGCCCGTCAACATCACCGTCGCGCCGGGCAGCGGCAGATCGCCATCGAAGGGTGCCATCCGGGCAGGCGTCCGGGCAGACGATGGTGGGGAGGTCGTGGTAGACGTCTCCGCAGGTTTCCCGGCGGGCCCGGCGGTGCGCTTCCGGTTTGGCGCCGGGAAGGGCGGCGGGGCCGGCCGCCGGTCCAGCCCAGACCCTCCGGCCGCGGAGCCCGACGCTCCGACAGCACCCGGCGACGCGGCCTCGCGTTTCGCCCGCGGCCCGACCAGGCTGATACGGATGCGTGCCGGCACATCTTTCGGATCGACGCGCGCCAGTACCACGCGGTCCAGCAGCAACCGCACCGCGTCGCTGGCCGAACGGTCGATAGCCACGACGCGCCCCTGCACCGGACCGTGGTAATGCCAGCCGAGAACCGGCGCCGCCACCATGTGGCTGCGCAGCCCGGCCAGAAGCGTCCCGGCCAACACACAGCCGGCCGCCACTGCCACCGGCTGCCAACGAACCGGCCCTCGCAACCACAGCGCCACCGCCGCCCCCAACCCCGCCAGAACGGCGGCGACGGCGGGCGCCCCCGGTTCCTCCGGCAGCGCGAAATAGATCCCGATGCCGACGGCAAGGAACACCGGCACCCACGGAAACAACGCCCCGCGCACGGCGAACAGGGCATCCAGCGGATGGGTCGGACGCACGCCTCTTGTCCTCATTCGCGCGATTGCCTAGACAATCGTCGAGCCTAGCCCGCCATGGTTTCCGAAAGGTTAAAACGCGATGTCCGAGCCCGCCGCCGCAGGCGCCCCCGCTTCCGTCGTGACGCGCTTTGCGCCCTCGCCCACGGGCTATCTGCATATCGGCGGGGGACGCACCGCGCTGTTCAACTGGCTTTACGCGCGCGGCCGCGGGGGCAAGTTCCTGCTGCGCATCGAGGACACCGACCGCGCCCGCTCGACCCCCGAGGCGACGGAGGCGATCCTGCGCGGGCTCGAATGGCTCGGGCTCGACTGGGACGGCGAACCGATCAGCCAGTTCGATCGCGCCGCACGCCACGCCGAAGTCGCGTTGCAGATGCTGGCCTCTGGCGCGGCCTACAAGTGTTTCGCCACGCCCGAGGAGATCGAGGCCGCGCGCGAGATCGCGCGCGCCGAGGGGCGGCCCACCCTGTTCCAGAGCCCCTGGCGCGACGCCGACCCGGCCGACCACCCCGACCGCCCCCATGTCGTGCGCATCAAGGCCCCGCGAACCGGCGAGACGGTGATCGACGATCGCGTCCAGGGCCGGGTGACCTTCCGCAACGACCAGCTCGACGACATGGTCTGCCTGCGTTCGGACGGGACGCCCACCTATATGCTGGCGGTGGTCGTCGACGATCACGACATGGGCGTGACCCATGTCATCCGCGGCGACGATCACCTCAACAACGCCGCGCGTCAGGCGATGATCTATCGCGCCATGGGCTGGGATGAGCCGGTCTGGGCCCATATCCCGCTGCTGCACGGCCCCGACGGCAAGAAGCTGTCCAAGCGTCACGGCGCCTTGGGGGTCGAGGAATACCAGCGGATGGGCTACCCCGCGGAGGGGATGGTGAACTATCTCGCCCGTCTCGGGTGGAGCCACGGCGATGACGAGGTCTTCACCCGCGCCCAGGCTCTTGACTGGTTCGATCTCGACGGAATCGGCCGCGCGCCGGCGCGACTCGACTTCAAGAAGCTCGACCACGTCTCGGGCCGGCACATCGCGATGGCCGAGGATGCCGCATTGCTGCGCGAACTGGCGGCCTTTCGCGCGGCGGCCGGGCTGCCTGCGCTGAATGATGCGCAGCAGGCGGGGCTGTCGCGGGCGTTATACTGCCTCAAGGATCGCGCGAAGAACCTTCCAGAACTGACTGAAAAGGCGCACTTCATCCTGACGAGTCGCCCGGTCGAGCCGGATGGAAAGGCGGCGGCGGCGCTGGATGTTGTATCCCGTAGTATACTGGCAGAATTGACGCCGCGACTGCAAAATGCTAGCTGGGATCGCGACGGGCTGGAGGCGGTCGTTGCCGACCATGCCCAGGCTCAAGGCATCGGACTCGGCAAGATCGCGGCGCCGCTTCGCGCGGCGCTTGCTGGGCGGACGGCAACCCCCAGCGTCTTCGACATGATGCTTGTCCTCGGTCGCGCCGAAACCTTGGCGCGACTGGCGGATGTGGCGGGATAGTTCAATCTCGGCCATTCTCCGCAACAGTGATTCTCGCGCCCGGCCGGTTACCGGCGGCGCGTTCAGGAAAGGGATGATGATGGCCGAGACAAATCGCAGTGCAACGCTCAGCTTCGACGGCAAATCGGTCGAACTTCCGGTGCTGTCGCCAAGCGCAGGCCCCGATGTCATCGACATCCGCAAGCTCTACGCCCAGGGCGACGTCTTCACCTATGATCCGGGCTTCACCTCGACTGCCTCGTGCGAATCCGCCATCACCTATATCGACGGCGACAAGGGCGAGCTGCTGTATCGCGGCTATCCGATCGAGCAGCTGGCCGCGCAATCGAGCTTTACCGAGGTCTGCTATCTGCTGCTTTACGGCGAATTGCCCTCGGCCCGGCAGATGAAGGATTTCGATACCCGCGTGACCCATCACACGATGGTGCACGAGCAGATGCATTATTTCTACCGCGGGTTCCGCCGCGACGCCCATCCGATGGCGACCATGGTCGGCGTCGTGGGCGCCATGTCGGCCTTCTATCACGACAGTCTCGACATCACCGACGAATGGCAACGCGAGGTCGCGGCGATACGCATGATCGCGAAAATGCCGACGATCGCGGCCATGGCCTATAAATATTCGATCGGCCAGCCCTTCATGTATCCGCGCAACGATCTCGATTATGCGTCGAACTTCCTGCACATGTGTTTTGCGGTACCGGCCGGCGAATATCGCGTCGATCCGATCCTAGCCAAGGCGATGGACCGGATCTTCACCCTTCATGCCGATCACGAGCAGAACGCCTCGACCTCGACGGTGCGTCTGGCCGGCTCCTCGGGCGCCAATCCCTTCGCCTGCATCGCCGCCGGCGTCGCCTGCCTGTGGGGTCCGGCCCATGGCGGCGCCAATCAGGCCTGCCTCGAGATGCTGCGCGAGATCGGCACCGTCGACCGCATCCCCGAATTCATCGCGCGCGCCAAGGATCGCGACGATCCGTTCCGCCTGATGGGTTTCGGCCACCGCGTCTACAAGAACTTCGATCCGCGCGCCAAGGTGATGAAGGAATCGGCCGACGAGGTGCTCGACCTGATGGGCATCCACGACAACGAGACGCTGAAGGTCGCCAAGGAACTGGAGAAGATCGCGCTCGAGGACGACTACTTCGTCGAGAAGAAGCTCTACCCGAACGTCGATTTCTATTCCGGCATCATCCTCGAGGCGATGGGCTTCCCGACCTCGATGTTCACGCCGATCTTCGCGCTGTCGCGCACCGTGGGCTGGGTGTCGCAGTGGAAGGAAATGATCGCCGACAAGAACCAGAAGATCGGCCGCCCGCGTCAGCT
>JASBUM010000307.1 GCA_030147905.1 Acidimangrovimonas sp. | reverse complement strand
CGCGCTACGAGGGCAAGCTCGCCACGCTCGACGCCGCGGCCCTTCTCGAATGCGTCCGCGCCTATGAAGAGATCGACATACTCGCCGGGCGCATCATGTCCTTCGCGGGCCTGCGCTATTACCAGAACACCACCGATTCCGGCCGCGCAAAATTCCTTGGCGATTGCCAGGAAAAGATAACCGTATTCACCACTTCTCTGGTGTTCTTCACACTCGAGTTCAACCGCCTCGACGACGACCGCCTGGCCGCGCTGCTGGCCGCGAATGCCGATCTCGCCCGCTATGCGCCGGTCTTCGAGCGGATGCGCGCGATGCGTCCCTACCAGCTTTCGGACGAGCTGGAGCGTTTCCTTCACGACCAGTCCGCCGTCGGCGCCGCCGCCTGGAACAAGCTCTTCGACGAAACCATCGCCGGGCTCGAATTC
This sequence comes from Acidimangrovimonas sp., assembly GCA_030147905.1. Next base: position 7,720 of record JASBUM010000307.1, on the reverse strand, counting down.
GACGTCGCCGGAGAACCCGAGCCGCTCAATCTCGAATCGACGCTCAACCTGCTGACCGAAAGCGACCGCGCCCGGCGCGAGGCCTCGGCCCAGGCCCTCGCCCGGGTCTTCGAGCAGAGGGCCAAGCTCTTCGCCCGCGTCCACAACACGCTGGCCAAGGAAAAGGAGATCGAGGACCGCTGGCGCAAGATGCCCGCGCCGCAGACCGCACGCCATCTCGCCAACCATGTCGAACCCGAGGTGGTCGCGGCGCTGCGCGATGCGGTGGTCGCTGCCTATCCCAAGCTGTCGCACCGATATTACGCGCTGAAGGCCCGCTGGATGGGGCTCGACAAGCTCCAGATCTGGGACCGCAATGCCCCGCTGCCGGCCGAACCCCCCAAGACGGTGCCCTGGCCCGAGGCCCGCCGGATCGTGCTCGACGCCTATGGCGCCTTCTCGCCGCGCATGGCAGAGATCGCCGCCCCCTTCTTCGAGCGCGGCTGGATCGACGCGGGCGTCAAGCCCGGCAAGGCGCCGGGCGCCTTCGCCCATCCGACGGTCACCACCGTCCATCCCTACGTGATGCTCAATTATCTCGGCAAGCCGCGCGACGTGATGACACTGGCGCATGAACTGGGCCACGGCGTACATCAGTGCCTGGCCGCCGGACAGGGGGAATTGCTGGCCGCGACACCGCTCACCCTGGCCGAGACCGCCAGCGTCTTCGGCGAGATGCTGACCTTCCGGAACCTGCTCGACCGCGCCACCACCGCGGCCGAGCGCAAGACCCTGCTTGCGGGCAAGGTCGAGGACATGATCAACACCGTCGTGCGCCAGATCGCCTTCTACGATTTCGAATGCAAGCTGCACGAGGCCCGCCGCGAGGGCGAGCTGACCCCCGAAACCATCGATGCCCTCTGGATGAGCGTCCAGGCAGAAAGCCTTGGCCCGGCGTTCGAATTCATGCCGGGCTACGAGACTTTCTGGGCCTATGTGCCCCATTTCGTCCACTCGCCTTTCTACGTCTACGCCTACGCCTTCGGCGACGGGCTGGTGAATGCGCTCTATGCCGCCTACGAGGAGGGCGACCCCGACTTCCAGGAGAAATATTTCGAGATGCTTCGCGCCGGCGGCTCCAAACATCACAGGGAACTGCTCGCCCCCTTCGGTCTCGACGCGTCCGACCCGCGGTTCTGGGACAAGGGACTGTCGATGATCGCGGGCTTCATCGACGAACTCGAAGCGATGGACTGACGGCTGCCGCGCACCCCGGCATACGGGGTCCCGCATTGCTCCTCTTTCGGGAATAAATACCGCGGGGGTGCGGGGGCAGCGCCCCCGCTTCGCTCCGCATGGCGCGCCGCACCGTGCTCGCCCGCAAGCCAAGCCCGCAAGCCGCCCGCCCGCGACCCGGCGGCAGGAGGGGGCCGCTTGGCCCGACCCGTCCCTGCCCGCCCTGCCCCTCTGTCAGCCCACTTCGCCGGCCTTGTAGATGGCGTCGATCATCGCCTGGTTCCCGCGCGAAAATTCCAGCGGACAGGCGAATTCCCTGCCCTCCGTGATCGCGCGGTTGAAGGCCTCGATCTGGACGCGGTACTGATCGACCAGCGCGAAGCGCTCCAGCCGCACCGCACCCGACCGATCCCGGATTTCCAGCACGTCGTCACCATAAAGCTTGGCATTGAAGGGCGTCGCCACCCGCAACCAGCCGTCGGTGCCGTGAAACACCATTTCCTGCCGTGGATGCATCCGCATCGAGACATAGAAGTCCATCGTAAATCCGGAAAACTCCGCCCACACCCGCGCAGTGGTGTCGATCCCGTTTTCCCAATCGATCCGCGTCGCGACGCCCAGCGGCTCACGCCCGGTGGCAAAACGCGTCGTCACCGCCGGATAAACCCCGATGTCGCGCAGCGCGCCCCCACCCTGCGCGGCATCGTTGCGGATGTTGACCGGATCGTCGTTGTAGAAGCTGAACGCCCCCTGGACATGGCGCAACTCGCCGATCGTGCCATCGGCCAGAAGCGCGCGCACCCGCGCCCATTGCGGGTGATGCACCACCATGAAGGCCTCGGCGCAGACCAGACCGGTTTCGTCGCGGAGCGCGATCAGCCGCTCGATCTCGGCCGCCTTCAACGCGATCGGCTTTTCGCACAGAACATGCTTGCCCGCCCGCATGGCGCGGATGGTCCAGTCGACATGCAGGCTGTTGGGCAACGGAACATAGATGGCATCGACGGCCGGATCGGCAAGCAGCGCATCATAATCGTCATGCACCGTCACCCCCTCGTAGGGGGCGGCCAGTGCCTCGGCCTTGCCCGGCGTCAGGCTCGCGATGGCCGCGATACGCCCGCCAGGCGCGGCATGGATCGCCGGCGCCACCCAGTCGCGGGCGATCTTTGCCGCTCCGAGAATTCCCCAGCCGATGGTCTTTGCCATCCTCGTTCTCCCAATTCCCGGGGCGCCGGTCGCCCTCGGCGACTACCCCTCGCTTCCCGTAGCCGGCCGACGGCTTCGCCGGCCGCCGCCACCCGCCGCGGGGCCACCCGGGCCTGTTGCGTCCGGCGATGGCGATGCTAGCGTTATCCCACGACCGTGCAGCGGGCAAGCGAAAGGGCCGCGCCATGCGCGGCCCCCGGTTCGATTCGCCGTTATCGTTTCGTGTGGGCACCTGCGCGCGGCAGCGATCGCCGCCCGCCGCGCCCTCCATGCCCGCCGCCGCTGGCCGCGGGGCCGGCCAAAGTGGCCCCCCGCACCCGCAGCTCGGCTCCCGCAGCTTGGTACCCGCAGTCGGGCAGCCGCAGTCGGAAGCTGCAGTCGGAAGCTGCAGTCGGGCAGCCGCAATCAGGCGCTTTCCAGCATGCCCTTTTCCTGCGCCAGCTCGTGCATGCGCTTTTGCAGCTTCTCGAAGGCCCGGACCTCGATCTGGCGGATCCGCTCGCGGCTGACCGAGAATTTCTCGGACAATTCCTCGAGCGTGACCGGCTGGTCCTTCAGCCGGCGCTCGGTCAGGATCTCCTTCTCGCGGTCGTTGAGGACATCCATCGCCCGCACCAGCAGCCCGCGCCGCGCGTCCATCTCGTCGCGCTCGGCATAGTCTCCGGCCTGATCGGCATCCTCGTCCTCAAGCCAGTCCTGCCACTGGGTGACACCCTCGCCGTCCGAGCCGATGGTGGCGTTGAGCGAGGCGTCGCCTCCCGACAGGCGCCGGTTCATCGCGATCACCTCGTCTTCCGAGACGTTCAGATCGTGCGCGATCTGGGCGACGTTCTCGGGACGCAGGTCGCCCTCCTCCAGCGCGCCGATCTTGGCCTTGGCCTTGCGCAGGTTGAAGAACAGCTTCTTCTGCGCCGAGGTCGTGCCAAGCTTCACCAGGCTCCAGGACCGCAGGATGTATTCCTGGATCGAGGCGCGGATCCACCACATCGCATAGGTGGCCAGCCGGAACCCCTTTTCCGGGTCGAACCGCTTGACCGCCTGCATCAGGCCCACATTCGCCTCCGAGATCACCTCGGCCTGGGGCAGTCCGTAGCCGCGGTAGCCCATCGCGATCTTGGCGGCGAGCCGCAGATGCGAGGTCACCATGCGGTGGGCCGCCTCTGTGTCCTGATGATCGACCCAGCGCTTGGCCAGCATGTATTCTTCTTCGGGTTCCAGCATCGGAAACTTGCGGATTTCCTGCAGGTAACGGTTCAGCCCCTGCTCTGGCGACGGAGCCGGAAGATTGGCATATCCACTCATCGACGACCTCCTGTTTTCGGTCCTGCCCTGACGGCGCCATCCCCGTACAGCGGGGATTCCTGCGCCATGGCCCTTGCCGGCCGGTTGGTTCGTGGCGGCCGGAATTCGCAACATGCAAAGCCGTGCCGCAGCCGGGTTGACCTATGCATTTCTGCCCGATGCTTCAAGATCGGTCCATAAACGCCAAGTATATACGGGGTGCGGCCGCATTTCCGTCGCGCGGCTTTCCGCCGCGGCTCGGCGAAGGCCCGCGCAAATTCAGCCTGTCCCGGGGGACGCCTTGCCCAGCAGACGGATGAGTTCGGCCATGTCGGCCGGAAGGGGCGATTCGAATTCCATCCAGCGATCGTCCAGCGAGTGGCAAAAGCCCAGAGTCGCCGCGTGCAGCGCCTGTCGACCGAAGGTCGCGATCGCCGCGGCCGCCGCCGTCTCCAGCCCCCGCCCCGGTCCTCGGCCCCGCCCATAGACCGGATCACCCACCAGCGCATGGCCGGCATATGCCATGTGAACCCGGATCTGATGGGTGCGCCCGGTCTCCAGCCAGCAATCGACAAGCGCCGCGCCGGGCGGATCGCCGAAGGTATCGAGCACCCGCGCGCGCGTCACCGCCGCCCGCCCGCCGCTGGCCAGCACCGCCTGACGCTGGCGGTCGCTGCGATGACGCCCGATCAGCGTGGCCACGCGCATCACGCCCGCGCCCTCGAAACCGACCCCGGACAGCCCGCGCAGGCGCGGATCGCCCGCATCCGGGCAGCCGTGGACCACCGCGCGATAGTGACGGTGCACGTCGTGGCGGGCGAATTGCGCCGCCAGACCGTGATGGGCGCGATCGGTCTTGGCCACGACCAGAAGCCCGCTGGTGTCCTTGTCGATGCGGTGGACGATCCCCGGCCGCTGGACGCCGCCGATGCCCGACAGGGAGTCCCCGCAATGGGCCATCAGCGCATTGACCAGCGTGCCCGAGGGCGAGCCGGGCGCCGGATGCACGACCATTCCCGCGGGCTTGTCCACCACGATCAGCGACTCGTCCTCGTAAACGATCGAGAGCGCCATCGGCTCGGCCCGCAGATCGGCCTCGGCCGGCGCGCCGATCCGGATCTCGATCACCTCGCCCTCGGCGACCGCGGCCCGCAGATCGGTCAGCGGCGCGCCGTCGCGGCAAACCGCGCCATCGGCGATCAGCCGCGCGATCCGGGTGCGCGACAGGGCGGCATCCTCTGGCACATCGCGCGCAAGCGCCTTATCAAGACGTGCGGGCGGGTCCGGAGCGATCGTGACCCGCAGGACAGGATCAGGAGACGGCCGCATGGAGGAAACTCCGCTTCCCGAAGAGCATCAGCGCACCCTGCGGTTTCTGAAGATACTGGTCACGACGCTGACCGTGACGATGATAGCGGGGCTGATAACGATCATCGCGCTCTTTGTCATCCGTTTCCCCGCCGCGGATGTCGAGCCCGGCCTCGCCATGCCGCCGGGGATCGAGCTGCCGGCGGGCGAGAAGGTCTCGGCGGTGACGCAGGGCAAGGGCTGGGTCGCGATCGTCACCGACAGCGGCAAGATCCTCGTCTATGACGGGCGCACGGGCGTCCTGCGGCACAGCTACATGCTCGGCAACTGAGCCGGGAACCCTCGCGCGCCCCGGGGCGCGCCCGCCCCGCCGCCGGGCGGCGCCCGGTCCCGGAACCCGTGGCGGGACCTCGTGCCGACAGTCATCCGCGACAGTCCGCGCTGAAATTCCGCCCTGAAATTCCGCCGCGCGGCCGCCCTGCGGTGTCGGATGACGCCCCGCCGTGTCGGGATGGCCTTGCGCGACGGGGCCGGGCCCGAGGACCCGCCGTGTTTGGGCCCGACCTGTTTGGGCCCGACCTGTTTGGGCCTGACCTGTCGGGCGACCCTGTCGCTTGCCGCCGCCCCGCTGCGCCCCCGGTCGCAGCCCTCAGCCGCCCTGGCGCACCGCCGCCCGCCTTCCCACCCGCCATGACCAGAAGATGGCAAGGAAATAGGCGCCGTCGAGCACCGCCAGCGTGATCCAGGGAAAGCTCAGGAGCAGCGTCACGACCACCACGCTCGCGATCAGGAAGAGGCGGATGTTCTCGCGGTGGATGGTGGCGGATTTCATCGAGAAGGTCGGCACCCGGCTGATCATCAGCAAGCCCACCACCACCAGCCACAGCGCCGCGACCTCGCCCAGAAGCACCGTCGGGCCGCTGCCTACCGCGAAGGCCACGAACATCGGCAGAAGCGCCAAGAGCGCCCCCGCCGGCGCCGGGACCCCGGTGAAGAAGCGTTTGCTCGACTCGCCCGGCTGGGCCTTGTTGCCGACGTTGAACCGTGCCAGCCGCAACACGCAGCAGACCGCATAGACGACGGCCGCGATCCAGCCCTGGTCGCTGATCGCCTGAAAACCCCACATGTACAGAACCAGCGCCGGCGCCACCCCGAAATTGAGGAAATCGGCCAGCGAATCAAGCTCCGCGCCCAGCGCGCTCTCGCTGCGCAGCAACCGCGCAAGGCGTCCGTCCAGCCCGTCGAGCACCCCGGCCACGATGATCAGCTGCACCGCAAGGACGAAATGGCCATGCAAGCCGAAGCGGATCGCAGTCAGCCCCGCGACGATCGCGGCCACCGTCATCAGGTTGGGCAGCAGATGGCTGAGCGGCAGCTCGCCACGCGCAGCAGGCCCCCGCGGGCGACGAAGGTTCATTCGGTGTGGCCCATGCGCGGCGGCTCGTCACCGACCAGATCGGCCAGCACCGTCTCCCCCGCCACCATGGTCTGGCCGATCACCACCAGAGGCGCGACCCCCGCCGGCAGGTAGACATCCAGCCGCGAGCCGAAGCGGATCATGCCAAAGCGCTGCCCCGCCTCCAGTCGCTGGCCCGAATCGACCCAGCAAAGGATGCGCCGCGCCACCAGCCCCGCGATCTGCACCACCGCAATGCTGCGCCCGTCCTCCAGCGTGATCGCCACGGCGTTTCGTTCGTTGTCGACGCTGGCCTTGTCGAGCGAGGCGTTGAAGAACTTGCCCGGCCGGTAGGCCACCGCCGCGATCCGACCCGAGACCGGCATCCGGTTCACATGGCAGTTGAAGACATTCATGAAGACGCTGATCCGCGTCAGCGCCTCGGGCCCCAGGCCCAGCTCGGCCGGCGGCACGGCGGGCTCGATCTGCGAGACGATGCCGTCGGCGGGGCTGACCACCAGACCGGGGCGCATCGGCGTCACCCGGCGCGGATCGCGGAAGAAGTAGTAACACCACACCGTCAGCCCCACGCCAAGCCAGCCCAGCGGCTCCCAGATCAGGAAGAGGATGATCGTCACCCCGGCGAAGATGCCGAGAAATCGCCAGCCCTCGCGGTGCATCGGCTTGATGAATGTCTCCAGCATGGACATCGCGATCGTTCCTTCGGTTTCGGCGTCGCCCCGCGTCTATCCCATCGCCCCCCCGTGTGACAATCTCTGGCGTCGCGTCACCGGCGGGGCAGATGCGCGCGCCCCCTAGGCGGCGCCCGTCGCCCGGCCCCGCGCGACCACCTCGGGGAATCGGATCGACACAGGTCGAATGGTGATGGACAGGCCCCCTCCCCGCTGGTCCCCGCCGCTCCCTGCCGCGGCGGCCGTCGCCGCGCAAGGGTTCCGGCGCCACGCGTATCCGCGAATAATGATGGACAGGCCCCGGCCCCGGCGCCACCATGCCGCCATGCCCCACGACCGTACCGACACCCCCGACCATCACGATCACGCGGCGCATGCGCTGCTGCCGTCCGAACCTGCTCTCCGGGTGCGCGCGCTCGAGACGTTGCTGTTGCGCAAGGGGCTGGTCGATCCGGCCGCGCTCGATGCGATACTCGACACCTACCAGAACCGGATCGGCCCCCAGATCGGCGCCCGCGTCGTCGCCCGCGCCTGGCGCGAGCCGGCGTTTCTGGAGGCGCTGCGTCGCGATGCCGAGGGAACGCTGGCCGCACTCGGCCTTGCCGGGCGCCAGGGTGAACAT
>JASBUM010000274.1 GCA_030147905.1 Acidimangrovimonas sp. | reverse complement strand
GGATCCAGCAAATTCTCACCGAATGGCTGGACGATCTCTCGTCCGCGCATTAGCCCGCCGGCGGCCCCTGCGCGACCGGTGGGCTCGCGGGGATTGACCGGCCGGGCGCGCGGCGTCACTCTCGGCGGAGACCGGATCCCGCGACTGCCCCCGCAAACCGTTGCGGATTATTTGCGAATCTGGCGGCGGCTATCATCGCCGCATGACCGATAACGTTCCCATCTCCTTTCCGCATGATGTCGTCGCCCTGATGGGCGCGGGCCTGTCCTATGCCGCCTCCGAGGCCGACGCACCGGAATGGGTGCATCTTGTCCCCGCAGGAACTATCGCCACCAAGGACGCGCGCGGCCCCTACCGGATGGAGGACGCGGAGGCGGTGATCCAGGCGAGCTTCGCCGAGGCGCCGAAACTGCCCATCGACGAGAACCATGCCACCGATCTGGCGGCGCCTCTGGGCATGCCCGCGCCGGCGCGCGGCTGGATCACCGAAATGCAGGCGCGCGAGGACGGGATCTGGGGCCGCATCGACTGGACCGGCGAAGGCCGGGCGCTGGTTCGCGACCGTGCCTATCGCGCGCTCTCGCCGGTGATCCGGCATGATCGCGCCAAGCGCATCACCGCGATCCTGCGCGCGTCGCTGATCAACAAACCCAACCTTACGGGGCTGACGGCCCTCAACATGGAGTCCAACGTGTCGTTCCACCAACAGCTCATCAAGCTCCTGGGGCTCGCCGATGGCGCCAGCCAGGACGAAATCATTGCCGCCCTGAAAAAGGAGATGGCGGACGATCCCGGCGAGGGTGCCGTCGCGACCCAGGCGCAGATCGACGCGCTGGCCGGCGTCTTCGGCCTGCCCGCCGGCAAGCCGGTGACGGAGGTGGTCGCCGCGGCCCGCAGCGCGGTCGGCGCGAAGCCCGAAGAGGTCACCGCGCTCCAGGCCGAACTGGGCAGGGTCTCGACCGAACTGGCCAGCCTGCGCGAGGGCGCCTCCCGCGACAAGGCCGCGGCCTTCATCGACGGCGAGATCAAGAAGGGCCGTGTCGGCGTCAGGCCACTGCGCGACCACTATATCGCGCGGCACATGGCCGAGGCCGAGGCGGTCGAGAAGGAGATCGCGGCGCTGCCGGTTCTCGGCCGCTCCGGCATGGCCGCCATGCGGCCCGCGCCTTCCGCCGATGGCGCGATCGCGCTCAACGCCGAGCAGACCGCCGCGGCGCGTCTGCTCGGGCTCGATCCCAAAACCTACGTGGAAACGCTCAAGGCCGAGCGCGCCGCCAATGAGGAGATGCTCTGATGGTTGCTCTGACCACCGATCGCAACACCCCCGCCTTGCTCGGCGAGAAGCGCTCGGGTTCCGTCGCCGCGGCCGCCCTGATCTATGCGGGTGCACTGGTGATGCGCAACGCCGCCGGCGATCTGGTGCCGGGGCAGACGGCCGTCGGCCTCGTCGGCGTGGGACGCGCGGAAGCGCGTTTCGACAACACTGCGGGTGCCGCGGGCGCCATCACCGCGATCTACCGCCCCGGCGTGTTCCGCTTCGCCAATTCGGCGGCGGCCGACCAGCTGACCGCCGCCGACATCGGCAAGTCCTGCTATGCGGTGGACGATCAAACCGTCGCCAAGACCGACGGCACCGCGACCCGCTCGAAGGCGGGCATCGTCGATTCGGTCGATGCCAACGGGGTGTGGGTCCGTTTCGACGAAGCCCTGACCCCGCTGGTCTGATCCCTGACAGGAGTTTTCCCCGATGATCATCAACACCGCCAACCTCGATGCGCTCCGCGTTGGCTTCAAGACCTCCTACCAGGGGGCGTTCAGCAAGGTTCCCACCTTCCGCGACCGGGTGGCGACCACCATCCCGTCGAATGCGCGCGAAAACATCTATGCCTGGCTCGGCGAACTGTCGACGATGCAGGAATGGCTGGGCCCGCGCACCGTCGACAACCTGAAGAACAGCGACTACCGGATCGCGAACCGCTCCTGGGAGAAGACGATCGGCGTCGATCGCAACGATATCGAGGACGACACCCTGGGCGAATATTCGACCCGCTTCGAAATCCTCGGCCGCGCGGCCGCGCGTCATCCCGAGCAGATGGTCTTCGACGCGTTGAAGAACGGCTTCACCGCCGACGGTTATGACGGGCAGCCCTTCTTCGATACCAACCATCCGGTGATCGGCGCCGACGGATCCACCACCATGGTCGCCAACACCGACGGCGGCACCGGCACGGCCTGGTATCTCCTCGCCGTCTCGGAGGTGATCAAGCCGATCATCTTCCAGAGCCGGAAGCCCGCGACCTTCGTCACCAAGGATCGCGAGACCGACGACAACGTGTTCATGAACCGCCAGTTCCTCTACGGCGTCGATGCGCGCTATGCGGTGGGCTACGGTTTCTGGCAGATGGCCTGGGGCTCGAAGCAGCCCCTGGATGCGGCGCATTACGCCACCGCGCGCACGGCGCTCTTCAACATGAAGGGCGACAACGGCACGCCGATGGGCCTGACCCCGAACCTGCTCGTGATCCCGCCGGCGCTCGAAGAGAACGCGATGGAGATCCTCAACGCCGAGCGCAACTCGGCGGGCGCGACCAACGTCTGGAAAGGCACCGCGGAGCTGCTCGTCGTGCCGTGGCTCGCCTGACGCGGCCGGGTTCTGCAGAGGAGGCGATCCCGATCGCCTCCTTCCACAACCTGACCTTGCAACCCTGACCCTGGAGGAATTGCCCGATGGCACGCAAAGCCGCGGAGGACATGGCCGACAATCATCCGCTCGCCGATATCGGCGCGATCGTGCAGATCACCGGGCCGAAGCGGGGACGCTGGCGTGCCGGGCGGTATTTCGGGGCCACGACGATCACGATCGAGGTCGCCGAGCTGAGCGCGGACGAGCAGATCGCCCTGGCGGAGGATGCGGCGCTGACGATCGTCGCGGCGCCCGATCCCGCCGGGGCGCCCGCCGAGGCATCCTCGCCCACCTGATTCCCCCCGGAGCTGCCGGGGCCAGGACCCCGGCTGAGACGGAGAACGCTGAGGCCGTGACAGCCCGGAGAGACGGGCACCCGATCTCGCCGCCGAGGAACCAGAGATGACCGATCCGACCCAGACCGATCCGCCCGCAGCGGCCGAGCCGCCCGCGAGCATCCCCGCCACCGCCGACGACCGGACCGGGATCGGTCCGATGCGCCACGCCTATCGCGTGCTTTCCGATGAGGAAAAGCGGCTGGTGGGGGTGCTGAAAGATCACGGCGCCGCCTTTCTCGCCACGCTCGAGTCGGTACCGGGCGAGGTCTCGCGCGAGCTTTCGATCGCGCGCACCAAGATCGAAGAGGCGGTCATGTGGGCCGTCAAGCATGTGACCCGCTGAGATGCCCTATACCTCGCAGGATCTGTTGGTGGCGCGCTACGGAACCGCCCTTCTGGTGTCCCTGACCGACCGCGCGACGGTGCCGACCGGGCAGATCGACGCGACCGTCGTCGCCCAGGCGCTGGCGGATACCGATGCGCTGATCGACGGGTACCTGGCCGTGCGCTACCAGCTTCCGCTGACCACCGTGCCGGCGGTCATCGCCGATACGGCCGGCGCGATCGCGATCTGGAAGCTCCATATCTTCGAGCCGGATCCCAAGATCGCTGCCGATTACAAGGGCGCGATCCAATTGCTCGCCGCCATCGCCGCCGGAACCGTCCGCATCCCCGTCGCGGGGATCGATCCGACGGGGACAGGGACCAGCGGCGCACAGGTCACCGACCGGGCACGGCCGTTCACGGCCGACAACCTCAAGGGCTTCATCTGATGATCGCGGTCGCGGATATCATCGCCCGGCTGAACGCGGCTGTCCCGGGTCTCCAGGGCCGCATCCAGGGTGCAGGCGAATTCTCCGCGCTGATGAAGAGCAACGCCCTGCCGCAGGTGACGCCGGCCGCCTTCGTGGTGCCGACCGGGCTGATGGGCAGCGCCGGCGATGCGATCACCGGTGCCTTCACGCAGCCGATCGAGCGCATGTTCGGCGTCATCGTGGTGCTGCGGGCCGCGGATCGGACAGGCGCCCGGGCGATCGATCCGCTCGATACCCTGATCGACGAGACGCTCGCCGCGATCGTCGGCTGGGCCCCCGGAAACGCGGTCGGTGTCTTTCGCCTGGTGCGCGGCAATCTGGTGAGCCTGTCCGCCGGCACCATCGTCTATCAGCTCGACTTCGCGCTTCCCGACCAACTGAGGATTCTGCAATGACCGATCCCCGATCTCCCATGCCAGGCGCCGGCGGCAGCTTCGAGCGCCAGAAGGACGGCAGCCTCAAGCCGCTGCAGCAGCCGGCCGAGGCGCCGCAGCCCGCCCCGAAGCCCGAGAAGGGCAGCCCGGCACCCGCCGGGGATGAGCAGGGGGCTAAAACGGCCCCTTCAAAGGAGGCCTAAATGGCGATTTTCTGGAAGTCCAAGATCCTGCTTGGCGCGATCGAGGCGACCTATGGCACCGATCCGAATCCGACCGGTGCCGCCAATGCGATCCTCGCCTCGGCCGTGACCCTGTCGCCGATGGAGGGGACGGATGTCGCGCGCAACCTCGATCTTCCCTGGTTCGCCGCCGATCCGACGATTCCGGCCGATCTGCACGTCAAGCTGACCTTCAGCGTCGAGCTTGCGCCGTCTGGGGTCGCGGGGACCGCACCGGCATGGGGGCCGCTGCTCAGGGCGTGCGGTGTCGCCGAGACGATCGCGGTCGGCGCATCGGTGACCTACAATCCCATCACCGACAACCCCGAATCCGCCACGCTCTATCTCTGGATCGGTGCGACACTCTACAAGATCGTCGGATGTCGTGGCTCCTGCAAGCTGGTCGCCAACGCCTCCGCCGCGCCGGTGCTGCAGTTCACCTTCACCGGCCTGTTCGCCCAGCCCGGCGAGGCGCCGCGGGTGACGCCGGACCTGAGCAATTTCAAGGAACCGCTGGTGGCGTCGGCCGCCAATACGCCGACCTTCACCCTGAACGCGGTGGCGCTGAAGATGAGCGCCTTCGCGCTCGACTTCGGCAACGTGGTGACGCCGCGGTTCCTGATCGGCGGCGACGAGATCCTGATCAGCGGGCGCGCCGACATGATCGATGCCACCATCGATGCGGTCCCGATCACCACCTTCAATCCGTTCGATCTGGCCGCGAACAAGACCTTGTTCCAGGCAAGCCTCGCCCACGGCACCACGGCGGGCGCGATCGCCACCCTGTCCGTGCCCCGGGCGCAGATGCAGCGGGTGCAGGGCGTGAACAATGCCAGCGGCATCACGCAATGGCCGTTGAAGATCCAGCCGCAGGCGCAGGCCGGAAACGACCAATGGACGCTCACCCTGACCTGATCCGGAGATTCCCATGCCCTTCAAGATCGTCGCAACCCCCGAATTCACCCATGCCGTGCCGGTCATGGTACCCGTCGACGGCGGCCACCGCGAAGAGACCCTGCGGGCGCGGTTTCGTGTCGTGCCGGACGAAGAGGCCGATGTCGATGTGAAGGCATTTCTCCAGAAGGCGTTCATCGGGGTGGAGGACCTGGTCGATGACAGCGGCAAGCCGGTCGTCTGGTCGGACGAGCTGCGCGACCGGCTGATCGGCATCCCCTTCGTCCGCTCGGCCCTGGCGCGCGCCTATATGGCGGCGATCACCAAGGAACGCCTGGGAAACTGAGGCAGGCGGGGCGTGCCTGGGCGCTGGGTACCCTCGCCGAGGATGCCGATACCGCGCAGGACGAGGCGGCGGCTGACGCCGCGCGCTGGGGGATCGCCCCGCCCGCGATCCGCGAAGGCGGGGGCGAAGAGATGTTGTGGGCCTCGAACCTGCCGGCCCTTCGCGCGTTCCTCGCGGTGGCGACGCAGATGCGCTGGGTACCCCTGGCCTCCGGCGGCGTCGGATTGGCGGGCATCGACTATCAGGGCGCGCGCGCGGGACTTGATCTCGCGGGGCACACGGTCACCCCGGACATGTGGTCGGACATCCGGCAGATCGAGATGGGGGCGATGATGGCACTGAACCGGAGGGAGGCATGAGCGGGAGCCTGCGTTTCAGCCTGTTGCTCGAGGGCGATTCCGCCGGTGCCCGCGCGGCACTGGGCGAGATGACGCGGGCCGCGGACGCCGCCGGCGTCAGCCTCAAGGCCAT
>JASBUM010000236.1 GCA_030147905.1 Acidimangrovimonas sp. | reverse complement strand
ATGTTCTCGCTGCCGCGAAGCTGGCCGATAAGGCCGGCCGCATGCCAGGTCGTGCCGCAGGTCAGCCGCTTGCGTTCCAGCAAGACGATATCGCGCCAGCCGAGACGTGCCAGGTGGTAGGCGACGGAACAGCCCGAGATGCCGCCACCGATGATGACGACGCGGGCCTGTTGGGGGATTTCGCTCATCCGGATTTGCTTTCGTGGATGGTCCGCCCGTCCGGCGCATGGGCGCGCGGGCGCGACGGCCGGGGTTGCAAGGCGGCGCCGTCAGGCGCGCAGGCGCGCATTCGTCGGGTCCCACATTTCCCCCGGCGGCATCACCCGCGCCGGACTGGTCCCGCCATAGCCGGTGATCTCGACCCGTGTGCCGGGCTGTGTCAGATCGGCCCGGATCGCACCGAGACCGACGCAGGCGCCCAGCCGGTGGCCCCAGCCGGCCGAGGTCAGCTCACCGACCACCTCGCCGTCATGGAGGATAGAGGCCATGTAGGGCGGGTCGTGCTCCGCCGCCTCGACGCGGAAGCTCGCGAAGCGTCTGGCCGGCCCGGCATCGCGCTCGCGCATCAGGGCCGCCTTGCCACGGAACGCGGGCTTGTTCCAGTCGACGAACCGGTCGAGCCCGGCCTCGAGGATCGTGTAGTCGGTCGACAGATCCCCCTTCCAGCTTCGGTAGCCCTTCTCGAGCCGCAGACTGTCGAGCGCGAACATCCCGAAGGGACGCAGGCCGAGGGGCGCGCCGGCGGCCATGATCGCGTCGAACCCGGCCGGCGCGTGGCCGGTCGGCGCATGCACCTCCCAGCCCCGCTCGCCGGCGAAGCTGACCCGCAGAAGCCGCACCGGCGCATCGGCGATCCGGGCTTCCTGCCAGCTCAGCCACGGCCGCGACAGATCGGCCCGGGCGATGCCGTCCAGCAGATCGCGCGAAAGCGGTCCGGTCACGATCTGCGTCGACCATTCGGCGGTTTCGTCGCGCAGGATCAGCCCCGGGTCGAGATGGGTGCCGAGCCATTCGAAATCATGCAGTTGGGCGGCAGCGGCGGTGATCAGCCAGAATTCGTCCGGCCCGAGGCGCACGACCGACATCTCGGTCACCGTCCGGCCCTTCTCGTCGGAGAAATAGCCAAGGCCCACGCGCCCCTCCCGCGGCACGCGCCCGGTGATCTGGCGCGAAAGCCACCCGGCCGCGCCCGTGCCCGACAGATGGAACCGGGAGAACCCGGGCAGGTCGAGGATCCCGACCCGGTCGCGCACCGCCTCGCATTCGGCGCGTACGGCCTCGAACCACGGCCCTTCGCGCCGCCATGTACGGGTGGCCGCCTCGGTCGTGTCATCGCCGGCCCGCGCGAACCACGCGGCACGTTCCCAGCCGTTGTAGGGCCCGAACTGCGCCCCGAGCGCGGCGAGCCGGTCGTGTACGGGGCTTTGCTTGCGGTTCCGTCCGGCGGGCCAGAAGTGATGCGGAAAGTGCATCGCATATTCGTGGCCGTACACCTCCTTGCCCTTGGCGATGGCATAGGTTTCGTCCTCGAAGCCGGTGAAGCGGCGCGGATCGCA
>JASBUM010000231.1 GCA_030147905.1 Acidimangrovimonas sp. | reverse complement strand
CAGGAGCGAATCGGCAAGGACGGCCGCCGGTTCCGGATGCTGAAGCTGCGCACGATGGTTCCTGACGCGGCGGGCCGGCTTGCCGCCCATCTTGCCGCCCATCCCGTAGCCCGTGCCGAATGGTCGCGCGACCAGAAGCTGCGCGACGACCCGCGCATCACGCGCGTCGGACACGTCCTGCGGCGCTATTCTCTCGACGAGGTGCCGCAGCTTTGGAACGTGCTCGCGGGTGATATGGCACTGATCGGTCCACGACCGATGATGACGGACCAATGCGCGCTCTATCCCGAGAGCGCCTATTTCGCGCTGCGTCCCGGGATCACCGGCCTGTGGCAGGTAATGGCCCGCAACCAGAGCAGCTTTGCCGATCGGGGGCGGTTCGACCGAGACTACCTGCGGCGCCAGAGCCTCGTGCTCGATCTGTGGATCATCATGCGGACATTGCGCGCCGTCGTCGCCGGGACCGGACGGTAACCGATGCGGTGGCTGCGCGGCGGCGCGCGATCTCGGCCGCGCGCCCCATGCCAGCCCGCCCGAACGCCGGGGTGCGACAATGTCGCAGGTGCCACCCGGCCGCGTGACGCGGCGGCATCGGCGACAAGCGCGAAACTTCATGATATTTTCGGCACAACTTGTGAAAGCCTCTTGCGAAGGGAAATCGTGCGCCGCCCCAGACCCATCGTCCTGCTTCTGGTGGCGACACTCGCGCTGACCGGATGCAAGGACAACAAGGAAAGAGCCAAGGCCAGCCTGCAAGATGCCCAGCAGGCCGAGCGCGCGGGCGATACCGCCGCCGCGCTGGCCGCCTTCGCCACCGCGGCGGGACTCGATCCCCGCAACGCGAAGGTTCAGGCGGGCTATGCCGAACTTCTGCGCAGCACCGGGGCGCTGCCGCAGGCCTATCGGCATTACCGCACCCTCGTGACCCTGGCGCCGCAGGACCTGCTGGCCAACCGCGCGCTTGCCGCGCTGACACTCCAATGGGGGGACTTCGCGGCGGCCTCGGGCTATGCCGCTGCGGCACTACGGGTGGCGCCGCTCGATCCGGTCGCCCATGCGGTTCGCCTGTCGCTCGACTATCGGGCGGCGTTGCGCGCCCATGACGAAGCGGCGCGCGAGACCGCCGCGGCGCGCGCGCGTGCGATCGTTGCGCGTTTTCCCGCCACGCCCGAGGCCTGGCAACTGGTGATCGACGAACGCATCCGCGCCGCGGACTGGCATGGCGCGCTCGATGTCGTCGATGCCGCCGTTGCGGCCAATCCCCGACGGCGGGACTTCTACGTCCTGCGCATCGCCGTGCTCGGCCGGTTGCAGCGCGACGACGCGATCGAACGGCAGTTGCACGCGATGATCCGGCGCTTCCCGACGGACCCGGCCCTGCCCGCGACCCTCGTACGTTGGTATGTCGCCCAGAACCGCACGGGCGAGGCCGAAACCTTTCTGCGCGATCGCATCGAACCGGGCGAGCCCGACGTTGCGGCGCGGCTGGCGCTGGTGCAGTTCATCGCGCGTGAAAGGGGCACGCCCGCCGCGCTGGCGGCGATCGACCGCATGAAGGCGGGGGCGGGCGACGCGCTGCGCGCCGAGCTGTTGCGTCTGCGCGCGATGGTCACCTTCGAGGGCGGCGATGTCCGCGATGCCGAGGCGGCGCTGGAAGGGTTGATGCAGACCGAGCCGGCGGGACCGAGGCGCGACCAGATCGGCATAACCCTGGCGCAGATGAAGGCGGCGGCGGGCGATGCGGCCGGCGCGCGGACGATCGTCGAGGCGGTGCTTTCGCGCGATCCGCGGCAGCTCGGCGCGATCAAGCTGCACGCGGCCGACCTGATCGGGCGCGGGCGCGCGGGCGATGCGATGACGCTGCTGCGCCATAGCCGTCAGGCCGCCCCCGCCGACCCGGCGCTGCTGCTTCTGATGGCCGAGGCCAGCCGGAGGCTGGGCGAGCGCCGGCAGGAGACTGCGCTCCTGTCGCAGGCGGCCACCGTCTCCAACTATGCGCCCGGACCGGCGATGGCCTATGCGCGCAACCTCGCCGCTGCGGGCAACTTCGCCGCTGCCGCGCAGACCCTGGCCGAATCGCTGCAGCTTGCGCCCAACGACAGCCGCCTGCGCGCGGAGCTTGGCTCGATCCATATCGCGCAGCGCGACTGGGCCGCGGCACGCATGGACCTGGCCGCCTTGCAGGCGATTCCGGGTGCCGCGGCCCGGTCGGCGGCGGACCGGCTGCGATCGCGCCTGATGCTGGCGGAGGCGCAGGGCGATGCCCTGGTCGGCTATCTCGACAAGCTTCTGCAACGCAAGGATCTGTCCGGAAGTTCGGAAATCGCGGTGATCCGCGCCGAGATCCTCAACGGGCATCTCGACGATGCGCTGATCAGCGCCCGCGCCCTTGTCGGCCGTCGGCCCAATTCGCCCGCCGCCGCCGTCATCCTTGCGTCGATCCTGCACGAGACCGGGCATGACCAGGCTGCCGAGACCGTGTTGCGCGACTTCATCGCCCAGCATCCGCGCAGCGTACCGGCATGGTCGGCGCTCTATCGGCTCAAACGCGGGCAGGGCGATCCGGGCGCTGCGGCCGCGGTCTTGACGGTGGCGATGGGGCGCGTGCCCGACAGCCGCCGCCTGCTATGGATCAAGGCCGACCAGCTGGAGCGAGCCGGCGCCGTAGATGACGCGATAGCGATCTACCGGCGGCTGCTGCGCCGCAACGCGGATTCGAAGATCATCGCCAACAATCTTGCCAGCCTTCTGTCCGACCGCCCCGACGATCCCGCCGCGCTGGACGAGGCTTGGCGTCTCGCGCAGCAGCTTCGCGACGGCACCGTCGCCGCATTTCAGGACACCTACGGCTGGATCGCCTTCCGGCGGGGCGACGTCGCGACGGCGCTGCATTACTTGCGCGCGGCGGCGGCACAGATGCCCGCCGATCCGGCGGTGCAGTATCATCTGGCGATGGTCCTTGCGTCCCGGGGCGACAACGATCTGTCCCGCGATCGTCTTCGGGTAGCGGTTGCGCGCATCACCAGCAGCACCCCGGTGGCGACCGCCGCCGTGATCCGCCGCGCCGCCGCACTTCAGCTTGCGCCGGGCAAGCGCAGCGGACAGCGCGCCGCCGCCGCAGCCGCAGCCGAGCCCGTGACCGAAGTCGCGGCCGGTCCGGCGGCGGCGCGCATCCCGGCCGCCCTTCCCGCCTTCGACGCGCTCCTGCCACTGATCCCGCAGGTTCCCACCCCGCGGCTGCCCTTCGGCCGACCCATCCGGCCCTGACCCCGTTCGCGTGGCGGCATCGTCCCACGCGCGCGGACCGTCCGGGCCACGGCAGACATGCTTGCGCGATCGGGTGACCGGGTTATCATGACGACCGTTCGCCGGGACGATGCGGCAAACGGTGCAGTAAATGGTGTAGTAAAAGGTAACGTCGCATGCGATTTCTGCTTGGGTGGATTCTGGCGATCGTCACGGGAGTGGCGGCGCCTGCGGCGGCGGGGCCGCGCTACACCATCGCTTCGGGCGATGTGCTGCGCATCGAGGTGCTGCAAGATTCAAGCCTCGACCGAAACGTGCTTGTCCTGCCCGATGGCACGATCGACTTTCCCTATATCGGCAGTATTCGCGCCGCGGGCCAGACCCCCGACGCGCTGCGCGGCCGGCTGGGGGCGGCGTTGGCGCCCAGCTTCGCCACGACGCCCTCGGTTTCGGTCGCGGTCCGAAGCCTGGGCAAGCGCGACGGCGGCGGGCCGGCACGGATCACCGTGTATGCGATGGGCGAGATCGGCCGCAGCGGCGCGCTCGACGTGAAACCCGGCACGACGCTTCTGCAACTGCTTGCGCTCGCCGGCGGCTTCACTGAGTTCGCGGCGCGGCGGCGGGTCGAGCTGCACCGGATCGATCCCGCCTCGGGTGTCCAGAGGACCCGGCGTTTCGACCTGCTGGCGGCCGGTGGCAGCGCCGGCGCCATGCGGCTGGAGCCCGGCGATGTCATCGTGGTGCCGCAACTGCGCCTTTTCGAACTGGACTGAGGATGGGCGGAGCGCCGCATGCCGGCCGGACCGCGCCGCAGCGCACCGACCCCGCCCCCGGCCGGCGGGCCGCTTCACCCGTGCAGCGCACCCTGCCGCCACGGCCGCGCCCCGCGCCTGCCACCACGCTGTGGTCATTCGCAGGTGTCGCGTTGACCACCGGACTTTTCGCGCCGCTGATGGCCGTGGCCGGGCCCACAGTCATGGAACCCCTGATCGCGGGCGGCAGCAGCGCGTGGCCCGCGCCGGCGGAATGGACAGCCCAGGCGGCGCGCCCGCCCGCCCCGACCACCACCCCCCAAACCACCGCCGGCCGCCCCCGTGACGGTACGAATGCCGATTTCGCCTGGCGCAACATGGTCACGGCAACGGGTCCTGCGGGAAGGGCCACCGGCGCGGCGGGCGCCGCCTTCGACCTGCGCAGCGAATTTCGCCTCGGGCTGCGCGCCGCCACCCGCAACACCGATGCCTCGGCCGGGATTTCGACGTTGCTCGGCACCGGCGGCGGGGGCGGTCCGCTCGGTTTCGGCGGGCGGCTCCGATACCGCCGCGACACCGGCCGTGCGTTGCTGACATTCGATGCCCGGGCGCGTCAGGACGCCTGGTCGGCGCTGGATCCGCTGGTCTTCTCGCGGCCCGGCGCGGCCGCGCTTGCCGGCGCCGGTGGCGGCGGGGCCGGCATGGCGGCGGGCTGGCGCCGGCAGTGGCGGATGCGGGCCGCCCTGATCGGCGGACGGGGCGCACCGCTGGGCTATGCGCTGACCGTATCGAGCCGCGGCACGGGATACGGCGGCGGCATCGCGGCGACGTCACTGCGCGACTCGCTGGCCGATCGTGCGATCACCCATGGGGGGGTGGCCTTGCGCTACACGCTAGGCGGGGGGCGCCTCGTCCGTCTTCGGGTGGCGCAAACATTCTACCGCGCCGGCGGTACCCGTTCCGGCCGCGAAAACCATGTCGGATGGAGCCTTGCCTACGCCACGCCGCTCGGCCCCAGCAGCGATCTGGCGCTGACGCTCGGCCGGGCAATCCAGCGCGGCTCGGGTGGCGCCGCTATCCGCGATCGCCGCGCGCTGACCTTCCGCGCCGCATTTGCCCAGCGATTTCCTAGCGGGACGGCCCGATTCGAGCTGCGCCGCTGGATGGGGCGGGACGGCCCCTGGTCGGGCCTCGGCGTCGAAGGACACCGGTCGCGAGCGGGGACGGAGGCGCTGATCCGGCTGGCACTTCTGCGCGGGCCCGGGGGCGGGCTGGTTCCCACGGGTCGGCTGCGGCTTCGTCGTCAGCTGGGCCGCGACGCGATCACGGCCGATATACGGCGGGGGCTGGATCCCGATGCTGTGCTGGCCGATGCGATCGTGACCCGCGTGACACTCAGCTACC
>JASBUM010000220.1 GCA_030147905.1 Acidimangrovimonas sp. | reverse complement strand
CCGAAGCAGGCCTCCAGATCGGCGCGGACACGGGCGGAGACCGCCGGCCCGTCGCCCGAAACCACCAGATGGGCCTCGACCGAAACGGTCTTTTCGTCCATCTGCCACAGATGCAGGTGATGGACCTCGCGCACGCCCTCGACGGCGGCGATGCGGCCCAGGACTTCCTCGGCGCCGATGTCGGGCGGCGCGCCAAGCATCAGGATGCGGATCACCGGCACGATCTCGCGCCCCGAGACCCACAGGATCCAGCCCGAGATGGCCAGCGTCACCAGCGGGTCCACGATCCGCCAGCCGAAGATCAGGATGATCGCGCCGGCAAGGATGACCGCCGCCGAAGTCGCCGCATCGCCCAATGTGTGCAGGAATGCCGCGCGGATATTCATGCTGTCCTTCGACATCCGCCATGTCAGCAGCGCCGTGCCGGTGTTGACCACCAGCGCGACGCCCGCCAGGACGATGACGGTCCAGCCGTGGACCGGCGGCGGGTTGACCATGCGCAGGATCGCCTCGGCGCCCAGCCCAAGCGAGATGACGATCAGCGCGGTGTAGTTCACCAGCGCCGCCACCACCTCGGCGCGGCCGTAGCCGAAGGTCATCGCCGCATCCGCCGGACGACGCGCGATGCGGCGCGCCGCCAGCGCGATCAGCAGCGCGCCTGCATCCGACAGGTTGTGGAGCGCGTCGGCGATCAGCGCGATCGAACCGGCCATGATGCCGCCCGCGATCTGGGCCAGCGACAGGGCGAGGTTGACGGCAAAGGCCCAGGCGACATTGCGGTCGCCCCCCGCCCCGTGATGATGATGTTGATGGCCTGAATGGTCGTGCGGCATGGAACCTCCTGTTCCTTCCCGAGATGCGGCACGGGCTGATCTTGTCAAGTGTGCCGGCTGCCGGCGATCAATGCGCCTCGGCCCAGTTCGCCCCGCGCCCGGCATCGACGATCAGCGGCACGTCGAGCTTCACGGCCGGTTCCGCCGCGCCCTCCATCACCGCGCGCGCGACCTCGATCAGCGCGTCCGCGGCACCCTCGTCGACCTCGAAGAGCAATTCGTCATGGACCTGCAGGAGCATCCGCGCGGGCAGATCCGCGATCGCCGCCGGCATGCGGATCATCGCCCTGCGAATGACGTCGGCCGCCGCGCCCTGGATCGGCGCGTTGATCGCGGCGCGGCGCGCGAAACCGGCCGCCGGCCCCTTGGCGCGGATCTCGGGGGTGTGGATGCGCCGGCCGAACAGGGTCTCGACATAGCCGTGCTCCTTCGCGACGGCCACCGTGTCGTCCATATAGGCGCGGATGCCGGGAAAACGTTCGAAATAGCGGTCGATGAAACCCTGCGCCTCGGCGCGCGGGATGCGCAGGTTGCGCGCCAGCCCGAAGCCCGAGATGCCGTAGATGACCCCGAAATTGATCGCCTTGGCCTGGCGCCGCACCATCGGGTCCATGCCCTCGATCGGCACGCCGAACATCTCGGAGGCCGTCATCGCGTGGATGTCGAGCCCGTCGCGAAAGGCACGCTTCATCTCGTCCAGCCCGGCGACATGGGCCAGGATTCGCAGCTCGATCTGGCTGTAATCCAGGCTGACCAGCAGCCGGCCCTCAGGCGCGATGAAGGCTTCGCGGATGCGCCGGCCCTCTTCGCTGCGCACCGGGATGTTCTGCAGGTTGGGGTCGGTCGAGGCCAGCCGCCCGGTATTTGCGCCCGTCTGCACGTAAGAGGTATGCACCCTTCCCGTCCCGGGGTTGATATGGGTCTGGAGCGCATCCGTGTAGGTCGATTTCAGCTTGGCGATCTGGCGCCAGTCGAGCACCCGCGCCGGCAGGTCGTGGCCCTCGGCGGCAAGATCTTCCAGCACGTCGGCGCCGGTCGCATAGGCGCCGGTCTTGCCCTTCTGCCCGCCCGAAAGCGCCATCTCGTCGAACAGGATCTCGCCCAGTTGCTTGGGGCTGGCGACATTGAAGCTGCGCCCGGCCAGCCGGTGGATCTCGTCCTCGAGTCCGGCCATCTTCTGGGCAAAGGCATTGGACATCCGCGACAGCGTATCGCGATCGACCAGCACGCCGGCCATCTCCATCCGGGCCAGCACCGGCACCAGCGGACGCTCGAGCAGCTGGTAGACCCGCGTCAGCCGCGCCCGCGACAGTTCGGGGCAGAAGCGTTGCCACAGCCGCAGGGTGATATCGGCATCTTCGGCCGCATAGGGGGTGGCATCCGCGATCGGCACGCGATCGAAGGTGATGGCGGTCTTGCCCTTGCCCAGAAGCGGCTTGATCGGGATCGGCCGATGGTCGAGATAGCGCTCGGAAAGCTGGTCCATCCCGTGGCCATGCAGGCCCGCGTGAAGCGCATAGGACATCAGCATCGTGTCGTCGAAGGGGGCCATCGCGATGCCGTTGCGGGCAAGGATCTTGGCATCGTATTTGACGTTCTGCCCGATCTTGAGGATCGCATCGTCCTCGAGCACCGGCCGCAGGCGTTCCAGCGCCGCGGCAAGCGGGATCTGCCCCTCGGCCAGGGCGTCGGCCCCGAACAGGTCCCCCTCCCCCGCGCGATGCCCGAGCGGAATGTAGCAGGCCCGCCCCGGCGCCACCGCCAGCGACACCCCGACCAGTTCGGCACGCATCTCGTCGAGGCTGGTGGTTTCGGTGTCGACCGCGACGAAGCCGCATTCGCGGATCTCGTCTAGCCACCGGTCAAGTGTCTCGAGATCGCGTATGCAGTGATAGCTCGACGGGTCGATCGGCGGCGCCTCGGACGCGGACGATTCCGCGGCCCTCGCCGCGCCGCCCGGCGCCCCGCCGCCGCCGGGCTGTTCGGGAATCGCGGGCGGCTCGACGCCCATCGTCTCGGCGATACGGCGCGACAACGTGCGAAATTCCATCAGCGCGAGAAAGGGCATCAGCGCCTCGGGATCGGGGGCACGCACCTCCAGATCCTCGAGCGCGAAATCGAGCGGCGTCTCGCAGTTCAGCGTCACCAGCCGGTGCGACATGCGGATCTGGTCGGCCTTCTCGATCAGGGTCTGGCGGCGCTTGGGCTGCTTGATCTCCTCGGCGCGGGCGAGCAACGTTTCCAGATCGCCGTATTCCTGGATCAGAAGTGCCGCGGTCTTGATCCCGATCCCCGGCGCGCCGGGGATGTTGTCGACGCTGTCGCCGGCGAGCGCCTGCACGTCCACCACCCGATCCGGCCCGACGCCGAATTTCTCGAACACCTCGTCGGGGCCGATGCGGCGGTTCTTCATCGCGTCAAGCATCTCGACCCCGTCGCCGACGAGCTGCATCAGATCCTTGTCCGAGGAGATGATGGTGACGGTGCCGCCCGCGTCGCGCGCCCGGCACGCAAGCGTGGCGATGATATCGTCGGCCTCGTAATCCTCGCGCTCGATACAGGCGATGTTGAAGGCGCGGGTCGCGTCGCGCGTCAGGGGAAACTGCGGGCGCAGATCCTCGGGGAGTTCGGGGCGGTTGGCCTTGTATTCGGGGTAGATCTCGTTGCGGAAGGTCTTCGATGAATAGTCGAAGACCACCGCCGCATGGGTGGGCGCGTCGCCGCCGTTGTTGCCCTCGACATATTTGAACAGCATGTTGCAAAAGCCCGCCACGGCGCCGATCGGCAGTCCATCGGACTTGCGCGTCAGCGGCGGCAGGGCGTGATAGGCACGGAAGATGAAGGCGGAGCCGTCGATCAGATGCAGATGATGGCCCTTGCCGAATCCCATGGCGCCGCTCCCTTCATCGCCGTTTCCCGCCACACCGGGGCGCGGGGGCATCTCTTGCCGTGGCCGCGAGCGGCCGCCCGATATGGGCATGGTTCGCACCGCTTCACGGGTGCGGGGCACGGCCGGATTCATCCGCTGCCGCAGGCCCGGCGTGATCGCCGCTATCGCGGCCCGGCGGCCTGTCCGTCCTCGGCACCGATACCCGGCGCCTTCGCGAATGTCTCATGGATGAAACGCTTGTCGCAATAGCCGCATTCGACATAGCCGGTGTCGTGCGGGATCGTCAGCCAGACGCGGGGATGTCCCAGCGCGCCGACCCCGCCGTCGCAGGCGACTTTCCATTCGCGGACGACCTGGGTTTCAGGGACTTCGGTGGTCATGGCGGGCTCCGTTCCTTGGCTTGCGCAAGAGCGGCATAGGCACCGCCGGCGCAGGCGTCAAGCCCGGGGGGCACGCGGGTGTCACCGCGGCGGGCGGGCGCGGCGACGGTGCCCGGAAACCGGCGCGCGCCGGCACGGGCCACGGCCCTGCCCTGCCCGCGTCGGCGCCCCGCCGCGCAGGGCCTAGGCACCAAGCCGCCGATGGCCCGGCCTGCGACAGCGGTGCGGCGTCGGCGCCGCTGGTGCAGCTGGGGGCGGCACCCTAGATTCAGCGCGCGGCTTTCTCTCTTCATGGTCACATTCCAATGAAACGCATCGATATCCTGGACGGCCTTCGGGGGTATTTCCTGTTCTTCATGCTGATCAACCACATGATCCTGACGGGGGGGCTGTGGTTGCGCGACCTGACGCTGGCGCAGGCGATGTTCGTCGAGGACGCGCAAGGCTTCGTGTTCCTGTCGGGATTCCTTATCGGGCTGTTGCAGCTTCGCCGGCTGGAACGGGCCGGCGCCGAGGCGATGCGCATCAGCGTGCACCACCGCGCGTTCGAATTGTACCTCTATGCCATGGGCGTGATCGTCGTGGTCTATGCCACGCGCGATCTGCTGCCCGGCGGCGTCTATGCGTTCCGCAACTGGGTGGGGCTTTCGGATCTTGCCGATCCGGCCCGGCTGGGGGGCATCGCGACGATGATCTTCCAGCCCACCTTCATGGACATCCTGCCGCAATACATCCTTTACCTGCTGGTCGCGCCGATCCTGATCGTCGCGGTGGCGCGGGGGCGCTGGGCACTGGTCATGGCGATCTCGGCGCTGGTGTGGATGGCCGCACAGATCGGGATCTCGAAACTGATCGGCGTGCCGCTTCATGCGCTGGCGCGGGCCGCGGACGGTCAGGGCCTGCGCAGCGGCTTCAATCCGATGGGCTGGCAGATCCTGTTCGTCACCGGGCTGGTGCTGGGCGTGCTGACGGCCCAGGGCCGGATCGACTGGGGACGGGTCTTCGCGCCCGAGCGCACCACCTTGCCGCTGATCGCCGCGATGACGCTGCTGTTCTTCCTGCCGGTACGCATCGTCTCGGCCCAGGGGCTGATCGACGGGTCGTTCCTTGCGCCCCTGTGGGCGATGTCGATCCGTCAGAGCTTCGGCCCGGTCTACCTCGTCAGCTTCGCAGCCGCCGCGACATTGCTGAGCTGGCTGATGATCGGCGCGCCCGGCCACGCCAGCGCCGCCATCCGGCGCGTTGGCGCGGGCGTCCGCGCGATCGGCGATCTCTGGATCCTGCGCCTGATGGGCCGGCATTCCCTGCAGACCTATGCCTGGCACGTGCTGCTGGTCTATGCGCTGCGCTATCTGGATGCGGTGCACGGCCCCTTCGGAACGCCCGCCAAGACCGTCCTGGCCGCGACACTGATCCTGCTGTTGCCGTTGCCCGCGCTGTGGCGCGAATACGGGCGCGGGCTGTTCAGCACGGCGCAGCGCCCGGGCTGAACAGGCGAGCGGGGCACGGGCCCGTGCGCATCCCCGGCGCAACCCGCCGGGGACCTTCGGGGGGGGGCTTGCCGCGCCCTGGCCAGTCGCCCCGCCCTGCCCGCGCGGCGGCGCGTCGGGCGCGCGGACGTCAACCCCGCATCAGCATCCGGCCCAGCGGACGACCGCCCAGCACATGCACATGCATGTGCGGCACTTCCTGCACACCCGCCGCCCCCGCGTTCGAGATCAGCCGGTAGCCGCCGCCACCCAGCCCCGGCGCCACTTCCATCATTGCGCAGACCTTGCCGACCGTGCGGTTGAAATCCACGATCTCGGCGTTCGATGCCGCGCGCGCGAAGTGGTCGAAATCGACGTAGCGGCCCTTGGGAATCACCAGCACGTGGACCGGCGCCTGCGGCCCGATGTCGTGAAACGCAAGGCTGTGCTCGGTCTCGAGGACCGTCTTGTTGGGAATTTCCCCGCGCAGGATGCGGGCGAAGACGTTCTGGTCGTCATAAGGGTCGCGGTCTCGGTCTTCCATCTCGGTCTGGTCCCTGTTCAGTCGGCAAAAAGCGCACCGGTGCCGAGGATCTGCTCTGCCCGCTCGAGCGGCAGCGACAGGAAGGCGGCCAGCGCGCGGGTGTTCTCCTGTGCCGATGCACCTTCCACGATCCGGTAATGATTGGCAAATCCTGCGTCGCGCAAGGTGTCGCGCTCGGCACGCAGGGTCTCGTGCAGGCTTTTCAGAAGCCCCGCCTTCATCGTGGCGGCGGGATTGGCGCCGATCAGGCCCAGCCGCCCGGCATGGCCGCGCAGATCCGCCTCCGAATGGCGGCACTCGATCTCCAGCAGCCGGACCGACGAACGGTC
>JASBUM010000207.1 GCA_030147905.1 Acidimangrovimonas sp. | reverse complement strand
GCCGCCGAGAAGGCCGGCGCCGACGAGGCGTTGATGCTCGATGTCCATGGTTTCGTGAACACCACCAATGCGTGCAACTTCTTCATCGTCCGAAAGGGGCAGGTTTGGACCTCGACCGGCGATTATTGCATGAACGGGATCACGCGGGCCAAGGTGATCGACCTGTGCCGCGCCAATGACATTCCGGTGTTCGAGCGGAATTTCAGCCTGGTCGACACCTATGGCGCCGACGAGGCCTTCCTCACCGGTACCTTCGGCGCGCAGACCCCGGTGGGGGCGATCGACGGGCGGGTGATCGGCTCGGGCGAGATGGGCCCGGTGACGAAGCGGATCCGGACGCTTTACCGGGCATTGATCGCGCAGGAATGCGCCTGATGCGGCTGGCGATGTGGTCTGGGCCGCGGAACCTGTCCACGGCGATGATGTATGCCTTCGCCCGGCGCCCCGACTGCACCGCCTGGGATGAACCCTTCTACGCCGCCTATCTGTCCGTGACCGGTATCGACCACCCGATGCGCGATGCGGTGATCGCCGCGGGCGAGCACGATCCGGCGCGGGTGGCGGCGACCTGCGCAGGCCCGATTCCGCAAGGAAAGAGCCTATTTTACCAAAAACACATGACCCAGCACATGGTGGCTGGGGTGCCGCGCGACTTCATGCGCGCCTGTACCAATGTCTTCCTGATCCGCCATCCCGCAAGGGTGGTGTCAAGCTATGCCGCCAAGCGCGAGGCGCCGAGCCTCGACGATCTGGGTTTCGCGCGTCAGGCGGAACTATTCGACGAGACCGCCGACCTTCTGGGCCGCGCGCCGCTGGTGATCGACAGCGCCGATATCCGGGCCGATCCCGCCGGCATGCTCACCAGGCTTTGCGCGGCGTTGGGGCTGGATTTCGATCCGGCGATGCTGTCCTGGCCCGCGGGGCCCAAGCCCTGGGACGGGGTGTGGGCGCCCCATTGGTATGGGGCGGTGCATCGATCGACCGGTTTTGCCGGCGCCGAGGGGCCGCTGCCGGACCTGCCCACCGGTTACGCGCGGCTGGCCGGCGCCGCGCTGCCCTATTACGAGCGCCTCGCGGAATACCGCATGACGCTCTAGCGGGGCCTTATTTCACGCGGGCGTTGCGGGTCGCCAGCAGCTTCAGCCGCAGCGCGTTGAGGCGGATGAAACCTTCGGCATCCTTCTGGTCATAGGCGCCGGCATCTTCCTCGAAGGTCACATGCGCCTCGGAATAGAGCGAGTGATCCGACCAGCGCGCGACCGTCCGGGCCGAGCCCTTGTAGAGCTTCACGCGCACGGTGCCGGTGACATGTTCCTGGCTCTTGTCGATGGCCGCTTGCAGCATCTCGCGCTCGGGCGAGAACCAGAAGCCGTTGTAGATCAGCTCGGCATAGCGGGGCATCAGCCAATCCTTGAGATGGCCGGCGCCCGAATCGAGGGTGATCTGCTCGATCCCGCGGTGGGCTTCCAGCAGGATGGTGCCGCCGGGCGTCTCATAGACGCCCCGCGATTTCATGCCGACGAAGCGGTTCTCGACCAGATCGAGGATGCCGATTCCGTGCTTGCCGCCCAGTTCGTTCAGCCTGGTCAGGATCGTGGCCGGGCTCATCGCTTCGCCGTTGATGGCCACCGCGTCGCCCTTCTCGAAGGCGATCTCCACCATCTCGGGGGCGTCGGGCGCCTCTTCGGGGCGGGTCACGCGCTGATAGACGTAATCGGGCGCTTCCTGGCCCGGATCTTCGAGCACGCGGCCCTCGGACGAGGTGTGCAGCAGGTTCGCGTCGACCGAGAACGGCGCCTCGCCGCGTTTGTTCTTGGCGATCGGGATCTGGTGCGCCTCGGCGAATTCCAGAAGCTTGGTGCGGCTGGTCAGGTCCCATTCGCGCCACGGCGCGATCACCTTGATCGCCGGGTCGAGGGCATAGGCCGACAATTCGAACCGCACCTGATCGTTGCCCTTGCCGGTGGCGCCGTGGGCCACGGCATCGGCGCCGGTCTCATGCGCGATCTCGACCAGCCGCTT
>JASBUM010000198.1 GCA_030147905.1 Acidimangrovimonas sp. | reverse complement strand
TCCATGGGTGCCTCGGATGATTTCTGGGTGGATTGGAGCGCGGTGCCCGGATCCGGCCGCGCCGGGCTATCCGCGCCGATTGTGCGAAGCTGACGAATTCGGTGTCCTCGGCCCCTCCGCCGCGGTCGGGATCGAGGTGCTTTTCTCCCCGCTTCGGCGGGGCTGCCCGCCCGCCGCGCGCTGCGATGCCAACGCGATGTGATGAGGACCGCGGCAAGAGATGACATTCCTTGCGCCCATCGCCTTTGCCACGGCTCGGGAAGCAGGGGTGGTGAGGGTCGATTCCATGGTGGCCGCCCGGGGCCGCGCGGGCCCTTCGCATCCCCGTGCGCGGCGTGCCACATCATGTCGGCTCGCCCGCGAGCGGGGCGCAACCAGACGCGCATGCCCGGCGTTTTGCATGAAAATGGCCTGTTTCATCCGCATTATGCCCCTCCCCGGCCCATGCGTTCCCTTGTCGTTCCGGCCCGCGGCGCCCGCGGCCCGCGCAAGCGCCGCGGGCTGCACGACGGCATGGGGCTGGCGGGCGGCGAAAGCCTTCATTGACAGCCAGCATGCTAGATGAAATAAATTTCTGTGTCTGTAAAAAAATGCAGAGCGGATGAGATAATTGTGTTAGAACCTGTCGGGCGGGGGTCAGGGCCGCATCGTGGGTTTGGTGGCATATCCGTTGGAGGAGACGAGACATGGCCGCGATCGGCAATCGGATCCCTTGCGGCGCCGGGAGGACGAGCTGAATGCAAGGGCCCGATATCGTGATCGGCATCGACGCGGGCACCTCCGTCATCAAGGCGGTCGCCTTCGATCTGGCCGGGCGCCAGCTTGGCGCGAGCGCGATCGCCAATCATTACCACGTCGGGCCGGATGGCGCGGCGACGCAATCGCCCGCCCGGACCTGGGCCGATTGTGCCGCCGCGGTGCGCGGGCTGGGCGAGAGGATGCCGGGCCTCGCGGCGCGGACGGCTGCGGTGGCGGTCACCGGGCAGGGCGACGGTACATGGCTTGTGGGCAAGGACAACGTCCCGGTGGCGGATGCCTGGCTATGGCTCGACGCCCGCGCCGCGCCGACGGTGCGGGACCTGGCGGAAGGGGGCCTGAACCGCGCCCGGTTCGAGGCCACCGGGACCGGGCTGAACACATGCCAGCAGGGCAGCCAGATGGCCCATATGGATCGCTGTTTCCCCGAGCTTCTGGACCGGGCGGAGGTTGCGCTCCATTGCAAGGACTGGCTTTATCTCAACCTCACCGGGATCCGCGCGACCGATCCTTCGGAAGCGAGCTTCACCTTCGGCAATTTTCGCAGCCGCCAATATGACGATACGGTGATTGCCGCGCTCGGCCTGTCGCACCGGCGGGCGATGTTGCCGGACATCCTCGATGGCACCCGGCTCAGCCATCCGCTGACGGATGCGGCGGCGCGACTGACCGGCCTGCGCGCCGGAACGCCGGTCAGCCTCGGCTATGTCGACATGGTCATGACGGCCCTCGGCGCGGGCGTCTACGACGCGACGAGCGATGCCGCCTGCTCCACGGTCGGTTCCACGGGCGTGCACATGCGGGCCAAGCGCGTCGCCGACGTGCATCTGAACGCCGAGGGCACGGGCTATGTCATCGCGCTTCCGGTTCCGGGCGTGGTCACGCAGGTACAGACCAACATGGCGGCCACGCTCAACCTCGACTGGGTGCTGGGTCTTGCCGCCGGGGTGATGCGAGATCTGGGCCACGAGGTCAGCCGCCGGGATCTGGTCGGCCGCATCGACGGCTGGCTGGCGGCAAGCCGTCCGGGGCAGGTGGTCTATCATCCCTATATCTCCGAGGCCGGTGAACGCGGCCCCTTCGTCGATGCCGACGCGCGCGCGGGTTTCACGGGCCTGTCGCTGACTCACGGTTTCGCCGATCTGGTCCGGGCGGTGGCCGAAGGGCTCGGCATGGCCATGCGCGACTGCTACGCGGCGATGGGCGATCTGCCGACGGAATTGCGCCTGACCGGCGGGGCCGCGCGCTCGGCGGGGTTGCGCGCGATCCTGTCGGCCGCGATCCGCGCGCCGGTTCGGGTCTCGGCGCGGGAAGAGGCGGGGGCTGCCGGCGCGGCGATGATGGCCGCTGTCGCCATCGGCGCCTGTCCCGACATGGAGGCCTGCGTCGCCGAATGGGTGACGCCGCTGCTTGGCGCGCCCGAACTGCCGCAGGCCGATCTGGTCGCGGCCTACGACCGGCTTTTCCCCGCCTTCACCGCCGCGCGTCGCGGCCTTGGCCCCGCCTGGGGGGCATTGGCAGACGCACGGCGCGCGCTTGCCGCCCCCGATGGCGTGGCGGCCCCAGCAAGGAGCGTCCAGCGATGACGGAACCCGGGATGATCGATCTTTTCGTCATCGGCGGCGGCATAAACGGCGCGGGGATCGCCCGCGATGCGGCCGGGCGTGGCCTGTCGGTCGTTCTTTGTGACAAGGGCGATCTGGCCGAGGGCACCTCGTCGCGTTCTGGAAAGCTGGTTCATGGGGGGCTTCGCTATCTCGAATACTACGAATTCCGCCTCGTGCGCGAGGCGCTGATCGAGCGCGAGGTGCTGATGAAATCCGCCCCGCACATCATCTGGCCGATGCGGTTCGTGCTGCCGCACAGTCCGCAGGACCGGCCCGCCTGGCTGGTGCGGCTGGGGCTGTTCCTCTACGATCACCTCGGTGGACGCAGGAAGCTGCCGGGCACCCGGACGCTGGATCTGCGCCGCGATCCCGAGGGCGCACCGCTGCTGGATCAATATACCCGGGGCTTCGAATATTCAGACTGCTGGGTGGACGATGCCCGGCTGGTGGTGCTGAACGCGGTGGACGCGGCCGAACGCGGGGCGCAGGTGCTGACGCGATCGGCGGCGATCGCGGCGCGGCGCGAGAATGGAGGCTGGACGGTGACGACCCGCAACGTCCTGACCGGCGCGACGCGCGTCTTTCGTGCCCGCTGTCTGGTGAACGCGGCCGGGCCATGGGTGAGCGATGTGCTGAACCGTGTCGCCGGCGCGCCATCCACCCGCAACGTGCGGCTGGTGAAGGGCAGTCACATCATCGTCCCGAAATTCTGGAAGGGCGCCAACGCCTATCTTGTTCAGAACCGCGACAAACGCGTGATCTTCATCAACCCCTACGAGGGGGACAAGGCGCTGATCGGAACCACGGACATCGCCTATGATGGCCGGGCCGAGGATGTCGCTGCCGATCCGGCAGAGATCGAGTACCTGCTTGCCGCCGTCAACCGCTACTTCAAGGAGAAGCTGCGCCCCGGGGACGTGCTGCACAGCTTTTCGGGGGTGCGGCCGCTCTTCGACGACGGCAAGGGCAACCCCTCGGCGGTGACGCGCGACTATGTCTTCGATCTGGACGAGGCCGACGGTGCGCCGCTTCTGAATGTCTTCGGGGGCAAGATCACCACCTTCCGCGAACTCGCGGAACGCGGGATGCGCAAGCTTGCCCATGTATTCCCGGCGATGGGGCAGGACTGGACCGGCGCGGCAACCCTGCCGGGGGGCGAGATCGCGGGCGCCGACTACGAGAGTTTCGTCAACACGCTGCGCGAGACCTATCCCTGGATGCCGCGCCCGCTGATCCAGCATTACGGCAGGCTCTACGGCGCGCGGACGCGCGAAGTGGTCGGCGGCGCCACGGCGCTCGACGGTCTGGGACGGCATTTCGGCGGCCGGCTCTACGAGGCCGAGGCCCGGTACCTTGCCGCCCGGGAATGGGCGCTGACGCCCGAAGACGTGCTGCTGCGCCGGACCAAGCACTACCTGCATCTGACGGCGGCGGAACAGGCGGCCTTTGCCGAGTGGTTCAATTCGGCCGCGCTTGCCTCGGCCGCCTGAAACGGAAACGGACCATGCCGCTGACGCTTTCGCTGAATACCAACCCGCTGGTCAACCGCTTTGCCGAGCCGGACGACCTGATCGACACCGTGGCCCGCGACCTGAGAATTCGGGACCTGCAGCTGACGCATGAGTTCATCAACCCGTCCTGGCCGGTCGGGGTGGTCCGGCGGCTGACCCGCGCGATGGGTGCCGCTCTGGCCCGCACCGGGGTGCGCGTGACCAGCGGGATGACCGGGCCATACGGGCGGCTCAACCATTTCGGCCATCCCGACCGCGATGTGCGCCGCTACCATGTCGAGTGGTTCAAGACCTTCGCCGATATCATCGGCGAACTCGGGGGGGCCTCCATCGGAACCCAGTTCGCGATCCTGACCTATCGCGACTTCGACGATGCCGTCCGGCGGGAGGATCGGATCCGCACCGCCATCGACTGCTGGGCGGAGGTCGCGGAACATGCCCGGGGCGCCGGGCTGAAATACGTCTTCTGGGAGCCGATGAGCATCGGCCGCGAATTCGGCGAGACGATTGCGGCCTGTCTTGCCCTTCAGGCGCGGTTGACGGAGGCCGGGATGGCCGTGCCGATGTGGATGATGGCCGATATAGACCACGGCGATGTCACCAGCGCGAACCCCGACGATTACGACCCCTATGCCTGGGCGCGGGCGGTGCCGGACGTAAGCCCGATCATCCATATCAAGCAAAGCCTGATGGACAAGGGCGGCCACCGGCCCTTCACGGCCGGGTTCAACGCGCGCGGCCGGATCCAGCCCGGGCCACTTCTGGCGGCCCTGGCGGAGGGCGGCGCGCGGGACAACGAGATCTGCCTGGAGCTGAGCTTCAAGGAGCGTGAGCCGAACGACCGCGAAGTGATCCCCCAGATCGCCGAAAGCGTCGCATTCTGGGCGCCGCATATCGACACCGGAGCGCAAAACCTGAATATCTGACGCGCCGCGGGTCGACCCGCCCCTTGAGTGAGACCGCCATGACGCCGCCGTTTTCCTTCGCGACCGCCACGGAAATTGCCTTCGGCCGTGGGGCGGCGGCAAGTGTCCCGGCCCGGATTGCCGCGCTGGGTCGGTCCGTGCTGCTGGTGCACGGACGCAATGCCGCGCGCGCCGGATGGTTGCACGCGGCCCTGCGCGACCGGGGGCTGCGTGTCACATGCGTCCCCGTTCCGCATGAGCCCGATACGCCGTTGATCGAGGCCGGGATGGCGGTGGGCCGTGCCGCCGGCGGCGACATCGTCGCGGCCATCGGCGGGGGGGCGGTGATCGATGCGGGCAAGGCCCTTGCGGCGCTGGTGCCGGGGCCGCGCCCGCTGATGGACCATCTTGAGGTCGTGGGCGGCGGCCTGCCGCTCGAGGTGCCGCCCCTTCCGTTCGTGGCGATCCCGACGACGGCCGGGACCGGGGCCGAGGTGACGCGCAACGCCGTGATCGGCGTGCCCGAACATCGCCGGAAGGTCAGCCTGCGCGATCCCCGGATGCTGCCCCGGCTTGCGGTGGTGGATCCCGCCCTGACCGACGGCTGCCCGCGCGAGGTCACGCTGGCCTCGGGCCTCGATGCGATCGCACAGCTGATCGAACCCTATGTCTGCACCCGTGCCAACCCGTTGACGGATGCGCTCTGCCGCGATGCGATTCCGCGCGGGCTCGCCGCGATCCGTCGGCTGATGACGGGCGAAGACCCGGCCGCCCGCGATGAAATGGCCTGGGTCAGCCTGTGCGGCGGGCTTGCCCTGGCCAACGCGGGGCTGGGCGCTGTCCACGGCCTCGCCGGGCCGCTGGGCGGGCTGACGGGCACGGCCCATGGCGCGATCTGCGGCGCGCTTCTGCCGCCGGTGCTGATTGCCAACCACCGGGCGGTGACGGACCCGGCCCTTGCCGCGCGGCTGGAGGCGGTCGCGGGCTGGCTGGCGGCTGCATTCGAGCTTCCGCCCGGCACCGGGCTGGAGACCGGGGCGAAGGCTCTGGCCGAATGGGCGCGGGGCTGCGGTCTTCCCGGGCTTTCGGCGCTTGGGGTGGATGACGCGATCTGCGTGGCGGCGGCGCGGGCCGCGGCAAGCTCGTCCTCCATGCAGGCCAATCCTGCGCCGCTGGACGCCGCGACACTGGAAACCATAATGAAAGCGGCCCGCTGACCGGGGCGAAGGGGAGGCAGATGGCAAGACATGGCACCGAGAGCGAACAGTCGCTCGCCATCAGGGCGGCGTGGCTGCATTACGCGGGCGGTCTGACGCAGGCCGCGGTCGCCAAGCGGCTGGGGTTGCCGTCGGTGAAGGCGCATCGCCTCATCGCCCGGGCGGTGGCCGACGGCGTGGTCAAGGTCACGATCGACGGCGAGATCGTCGAATGCGCGGTGCTGGAGGATCGGCTTTGCGCCGGTTACGGTCTGGACTATTGCTATGTCGCGCCGGATCTGGGCGAGCAGGGGCAGCCGGTTCGCGCGCTTGGCCTTGCCGGGGCGGCCTATCTCGAACGCGAGATCGAACGGGGTGAGCATGCCGTCATCGGCCTCGGCCACGGCCGCACCCTTTCGGCCGCGGTGCAGCAGATGCGGCGCATCGATGCGGCCGCTGTGCGGTTCATCTCGCTTCTGGGCGGACTTACCCGCCATTACGCGGCCAACCCGCATGACGTGATGCACCGGCTGGCGGAAAAGGCAGGCGCCCAGGCCTATGTCCTGCCGGTGCCGTTCTTCGCGAATTCCGCCGAGGACCGCGAGGTGCTTCTTGCCCAGCCGGGCGTGCGGGAGATCTTCAACATGGCGAATGGCGCGGGCCTGAAGATCGTCGGCATCGGCACCGTCGACGCGGATGCGCAGCTTGTCGCCTCCGGCATGATCGAGCCGCGCGAGATCGCCGAAATCAAGGTCGGCGGCGGAATCGGCGAGATGCTCGGCCATTTCTTCGACGACCATGGTCGGGTGCTGGAGACGACGCTGAGCACGCGAACCATCGCCGCCGATCTGGACCACCCGGGCCAAAGCCGTGTCGTGGCCATCGCGGGCGGGGCAGACAAGGTGGATGCGGTCCGCGCGGTTCTGCGCAGCGGCAGGCTCAAGGGGCTGATTACCGACGAGCCGACCGCCAGGGCCCTGCTGGATTGACGCAGGCGGTCGGCGCAGGGACGGGCAGGGACGGCGCCGACGATCCGGCGGGACGCCCGCCCGCCATGGCGATCCTCCCCGTTCCGTGACTTCACCCGCCGGCCCCGGCGTCAGTTGCCATCGCGCATCGGGCTGACCGGTGTCTCGGCGTCGCGAAAGCCTGTCAGATCGGTCGGCTTCAGCCGGTACTGACGCGAGTAGCGCGGCTCGGCGTCGAGGATCGTGGGTGCGTGGCCCTCCTCGATCTCGGCGATCCATGCCAGAAGGCGGGTCTTCAGGTCGTCCGCGATCCCGCGAAAGACGGTGAGACCGACGAGATTCACCATCTCGTGCGGATCGCTGTCGAGATCGTAGAGATAGGCCTCGCGGTAGATGTCCGAGCGGGCCGCATCCTCGTCATATTCGGATGTGACCCCGTATTTCCAGCGATGCGTGCGCAGCGCCCGCCCGGTCTCGGTCTCGCTGATCTGGAAGAAGATGTCGTCGCGCCACGGGGCCCGGGCATCGCGCACGACGGGCATGACCGACTGCCCCACCATGGTTTCCGGCACCTCCAGTCCGGCCGCGTCGATCAGCGTGGGCGCCACGTCGACGGTGCTGAACAGCGCCCGCACCTGTCCGCCCGCGTCGAAGCCCGGCCCGGTGACCATCGTCGGCACCCGCACCGCGCTTTCATGGCAGGACCGCTTGTATTCGCTGTTGCGGGTCTTGAAGTGGCAGGCGTGGTCGGAGGTGAACATGACGATGGTGTCGTCGGCCATCCCGAGGCTTTTCAGCGCGTCCATAAGCCTGCCGAAGGCCTCGTCGAGCCGCTTGACCATGCCGTAATAGCCGCCCAGGTGCCAGCTGCTGGTGCCTTGCAGGGTGGCGAGATCGGGCGGCGTCCAGAGCCTGCCCGTCATCGCCTCGCGGTAGCCGTCGGGCGGGGGGTAGTCGTCGACGTGGTTCTGGTGGTGCGGCTCGAGGAATGAAACGAAGAGGAAGAACGGATTGTCCTGATGCCCGTCGCAGTAGCGGATCGCGGCGTCGGTGATCGCATCCACCCGGTAACCGGGCAGCTTGCGGCGCTGCTCCTCGGCATCGTAGAGCACGCAGTCATAGGCGTCGGAGCAGAATTCCAGCAGGTTTGCGGCAAGCCACGTCTGGTATCCGCCCCGCTCGTGCTTCGGCACCGGATCGCGGCCGCCGAGGTGCCACTTGCCGATATAGGCGGTGTCGTAGCCGTTCCGGGAAAAGACCCTGGCCATGGTTTCGGCATCGTCGGCAAGCGGGATGCCATTGCGGAAGACGCCGGTCTGGGTGGCAAATAGCCCCGTCTGCATCGAGGAGCGCGCCGGGCCGCAGAGCGGCTGGCTGGTGAACGAGTTGTAGAGATGCGTGCCCGACCGGGCGAGCCGGTCGAAATTCGGCGTCAGCCCCATCGGGTTGCCGTGAACGCCGGTCGTATCATGTCGCTGCTGATCGGTGAAGAAAACGATCACATTGGGCCGGCGCTGTGCCATTCATGCTCCCTCCTGATGTCGCGCCGAACATAGGAGCGCAGGATTGGGCAGAAAAATGATATTAGGGCTGCCTATGGATAACTATCGAGAATGGCCCGGCTGTTCGGGCGGGGCCATCCACGGTGGTGCGGAAGGAAGGCGGCTGCAGTGCTGCGGACATTGTGCCGCCGGCGGGGACGCTTGCGGTCAACGCCGATCTTCGCCGGTGCCGCGGGTCGCGACACCGCGGGTCCGGCCCGCGGGCGCGGCGGGCCATGACCTCACCGCCGCCGGGTGTCAGCCGCGGTCGGAGGAGCGATAGGAATAGCGCGTGTTGTAGTGATAGGAACCGCGGCGATACTCGCCCGGCTGCGCGCGATAGCCGTTGAGTACCGCGCCCGCCAGCCGCGCGCCGCCATGCTCGAAGCTCTTGCGTACCGCCTCGATCTCTTCGGGGGTCGTCTGGGCGTGGCGCACCACCATGATCGTGGCACCCGCGCGGCGGGCCATGATGACCGGATCGGTCACCGCCAGCGTGGGCGGCGCGTCAAGCAGGGTCAGGTCGCAGCGCGCGTCGAGCTGGCGCAGAAGCTCTCCGAAGGCCGGCCGCATGAGCAGTTCGGACGGGTTGGGCGGCATCTGCCCGGTGGTGATGAAGCTCAGGCCCTCGACCGGGCCGGGCATGATGATCTCCTCCAGCGTTGCGTGGCCGGCGAGGAACTCGGCCAGCCCCTTTCGGTTGCGCTCCACCCCGAAGAAGCGCCGCAGATAGCCGCGGCTGAGGTCGGCGTCGATCAGGCAGACCCGCTGCCCGGCCTGGGCGGAGATCACGGCCAGGTTCACCGAACTGAAGCTCTTGCCCGCGCCCGGCGCCGCGCTGGTCATCAGGACCGAGTTGGTCTTGGCGTCGAGCAGGCCGAAATGCAGCGAGGTGCGCAGCGAACGCAAGGCCTCGACCACCACGTCGTCGGGGTGTTCGAGCGCGAGGATCGGCAGATTGCCCCGGCGCTTGTCGAGCCCGACCGCGGCTGCCGAATAGCCGACCGTGGCAAAGACCGGCAGGCCTGCCTTCTCGATGTCCTCGGCGCCGCGCACGCCGCGCCGGAGCGCATAGCGCAGCAGCACATAGCCCGCCCCCGCGATCAGCCCCAGCAGAAGCGAAATGCCAAGGATCACCCGGCCGCGCGGGCTGACCGGTGCCAGCGAGGCCTGCGCGGTGTCGATGACCCGGACGTTGCCGATGCTGGAGGCCTTCAGCACCTTCAGGTCCTGCGCCCGGCCGATGAGTTGCAGGTAGTTCTTCTGCGCCACTTCGAGGTTGCGCTGCAGGTCGAAGATCTCCTTCTGCGTGGCCGGAAGCGCCGCAGTCTGCTTCTTGACGGCGGCAAGCTGCTTTTCGAGCTGGCGCCGCTTGGACAGAAGCATCTGGAAGATCGGGTGATTGACGGTGTAGTTCTGCCGCAGTTCGTCCGCCTTCAGCGCCAGCGCGTTGAGCTGCGCCTCGATATCGGTCTGCTGGCCAAGCAGGGCCTGCGTCTGCAATGTCAGGTCGACCGAGTCCTTCTTTTCCTGATAGGCGTTGAGCGCGGTCTGCGCCACGCTGATCTGCGCCTTCGCCTTCGGAAGCTGGTTCTCGACGAATTTCAGGCTCTTGCTGGCCTCGGCGGAACTGCGGGCGATGTTCTGATCGACATAGGCGTTCGACACCGCGTCGAGGATCTCGACCGCGCGCCCGGGGTTTCGATCGCTGAGCGTGGTGCGGATCAGGTCCGACTGACGGCCGGCCTCGGACGCGCCCACGGCGCCGGAAAGGCCCTGCACGACATCGGGAACAGCGGTTTCCACCACCGTGAACTTGCGCCCGGGCGCCCCCGTCAGTTCCGCCACCCGAAGCTGGCTTCCGTTGCCCGGATGCACCACGGTCTTCTCGATCACGCCCTGCTGGGTGGTGCCGTCGGGCCAGAGCACGCGGAACCGTCCACCCCCGAGCGCGGTCAGCGTCAGCGGCCGGCCGATGAAGGGCCGGGCCATCGCCAGCTTGCCCAGGCGGATCGCCTCCACATGCCAGGCATAGGCGCGCAGGAAATCGAAGGGCGGGCGCGGCAGGTCGAGCCGCTGTGCCGCATCCCCCACGATCGGCAGGCGCAAGGGCTGCGCGATCCAGTTCAGGTGCAATTCGCGCACCACCTGGTCGAGGATCATGCGCGAACGGATGATCTGCGTCTCGGTCGCGATCTGCGGGCTTTGCGACGGCAGCAGCGCCTGCATCGAGGCCGAAAGCGCGAGGTCGTTGTTCTTCGGCTCCACCTGCAGCAAGGCGTCGGCCTCGTAGATCCGCGGCGCGAGGACGTAATAGCCGAGGCCAGCGACGACGAAGACGGCCGTTATGGCCGCGACGAGCCATTTCCGGCCCCACAGGACCGCGCCCAGTTCGAGCAGGTCGATATCGTCTTCGCTATCGGTCACGACCGGTTCGGATTTCATGCAAGGCTCACTTCAATCGCTTGGCCCATTCGCCGGCGGCCTCCTCGATCAGGTCGTAGACCCGGGCGTGAAACGAGGCCTCGCGCCTGTAGGGATCGGGGATGCCGCGCCCGCCGGTCCAGTGGTCGAAGGTCATGGTCTTGCCCGACAGCTCGGGCGCGTTGCGCAGGATCTCGGCGCGATGGCCCGGCTCCATCACCAGGATCAGGTCGTATTCGGCGCCCATCTCGCGGCCGAACTGGCGTGCGGCATGGCCATCGACATCGAGCCCGCGCGCCTGAGCCACCGCGGCCATGTCGGCGTCCACCCCCGCGCCCACGACGGCGCCGAGCCCGGCCGATTCCACCCGCAGCCCGGGTCGGTGTGCACGCAGCATCCGCTCGCCCACCGGCGAACGGCAGATATTGCCCACACAGACGACGAGAACCGAGGAGATCATCAGAATATCGTTCCGAGATGGTTGATCTGGTAGATCGCCGAGACCGTGGGAAGGACGTTGCTGATCGTGTCGTTCCAGCGCGCCACGGGCGTGCGGGTGACATAGACCACGTCATTGGGTTCCAGCATGAATTTCGCCCCCAGCACATAGGCGATCGGGCTGCGCACGTCGAGTTGATAGACGATGACGCCGCGGGCGCCGTTGCGGCGGAAGACGAAGACGCCACGGGCATTGGCATTCTGTTCGTTCAGCCCACCCACGGTGGTCAGCGCCTGGGTCAGGCTGA
This sequence comes from Acidimangrovimonas sp., assembly GCA_030147905.1. Next base: position 7,463 of record JASBUM010000198.1, on the reverse strand, counting down.
CGGGATCTTGCGACAGATCCACCGGCGCGGGTTTCTTCACCTGGCCCAGCAGGAAGGCCTCGCGGGTTTTCAGCTTCGGCACGTTGACGACATCGCCCGAGATCAGGATCGGGTTGTTGCGCCCGACGCCGCTGTCGAGGAACGCCTTCAGATCCACCGTGTAGACATGACCCAGACGGCGGATGACGACATGGCGGGGGTCGGCGGTCTTGCTCATGCCGCCGGCCGCGTCGATCGCCTGCAACAGCGTCAGCGGCTGGTTGTCGAGCGCCATGCGCGCAGGCTTCGCCACCTCGCCGGTGATCGAGACGAACTGCGAGTTGTAGGCCGCGACGCGCACCACCATCTGCGGATCGGGGATGTATTTCGCCAGTTTCACAGCCAGGTCCTGGCGGATCTGTTCGGGGGTCCGTCCCGCGGCGCGGATCTTGCCCACATAGGGGTAGAAGAAGGTGCCGTCGGGCTGCACCACCTGACCCGAATCCGCCGCCGAACGCTGGGCACCGGCGGGCAGGGTCAGTTCGGGGTGATCCCAGACCACGACATCAAGCACGTCGCCGGCACCGACCCGGTAGCTCCAGTGCCCGACCTCGGGCAGGCGTGCGACGGGCGGCGGCGCGGGCGGGCGGCTGTCAAGCGCGGCCACCAGCTGGGCGTTGAGCGGAACCACCGTCACCGCAGCACCCAGGGTCTTGGCGCGCGCCGGTGCGCCCTCGACCGGGAAGTTGGTGCCGCTGCAGGAAGCCAGCGTCACCACCGCCAGAATTGCGACCAGCCACCTACGCATCCCGCCCCCTCATGACCGGCAGAACGCGGATGCCATGACCCGCGCCCGTTTCCGAAGCCCGTCCGGTGATCCCACAGTTGAGTCGCTGCATCAACCTCTCGCGCGTCGGGCGGCATGAAAATGCCGCGATGGCGGCAGCTGCGCCACTCAGGCCGGCGGGCCGTAGAGATCCGCCGTTTGGGCGCGGACCGCGAGCCACCAGCCCGATTGCCGGGGCCATGCATCGTAATCGGGATCGTGGCCGAGGCTGCGCGCGGCATGGAGCGCCCACATCGGATCGGCCAGCGCCTCGCGCCCGATCGCGATCAGGTCCGCGGCCCCCTCGGCGAGGATCGCCTCGGCCTGGTGCGCGTCGGTGATGAGACCCACCGCCATGGTCTTCACCCCCGCCTCGGCCCGCAGGCGCGCGGCATAGGGTACCTGAAACCCGGGCTGACGCCGGCCGCGCCCCGCCGCTGTGGCCGACCCCGCGATCCCGCCCGAGGAGCAATCCACCACATCGACGCCAAGCGTGCGCAGCCAGGCCGCGAGCGCCACCGAATCGTCAAGCGACCAGCCGCCCTCGGCACCATCGACGGCCGAGGTGCGGAAGAACAGCGGCAGATCCTCGGGCCAGGCCGCGCGCACGGCCTCGGTCACCTCCAGCGCAAGGCGCATGCGTCCGGCGAAGTCGCCGCCATAGCCGTCCTTGCGCCGGTTCGACAGGGGCGACAGGAAGCTGTGGATAAGGTAGCCATGGGCGCCGTGGATCTCGGCGATCTGGTAGCCCGCGGCAAGCGCGCGGCGAGCGGCCGAGGCGAAGTCCTCGACCAGACGCGCGATTTCCGCGGCACTCAGTTCATGCGGCACCGGCCAGCCCTCGGCCACCGGCAGGGGCGAGGGGCCGACCGGCGTCCAGGGCATGTCGCCGCGGTCGAAATCGGCCTCGGTCAGGGGGCCGTTGCCGAACCACGGCCGCTGCATCCCCGCCTTGCGTCCGGCATGGCCGAGCTGGATCGCCGGAACCGCGCCGTGGCGGCGCGCGAATTGCGCCACCCGGGCGTGGCCGGCGATCTGGCCGTCCTCCCACAGGCCGGCGCAGCCATGGGTGATGCGTCCGTTCTTCTGCACCGCCGTGGCCTCGGTGAAGACGATGCCCGCGCCGCCGGTCGCGAACCGGCCCAGATGCACCGCGTGCCAATCCTCCAGATGGCCGTCATGGGCCGAATACTGGCACATCGGCGAGATCACGACGCGATTGCGCGCCTCGATCCCGCGCAGCGCGATGGGTTGGAAAAGAAGCGGCGTGGCGGCAGGCATCGGCATATCCCCTGAGAAAATCGCGCCCACGCTAGCGCCGGCCGCCGGCGGGTGCAATCGCGCAGGACGGCGATACATGCCGAGGCTCCGTGACGGCGGCGCGTGGCAGGCACGTTCCGGCCCCCATGCCCGGCCCCCCCATTCCCGGCCCCCCCGTGCCCGCGACCTATCGCCGGGCGGTCGATTCCCGCGCCTGAATAGAGAAGCCGACGTCGACGATCCTTTTCTCGATCGCCTCCGGGTTTTCGATCGCGGCGAGCACCATGCGCATCGCTTCCCGGCCCATCTCTTCGCGGAAGGTCCGGACGCTGGTGATGGAGGGGGTGGCGACGGCCATCGCGTCGAAGTCGTTGAAGCCGCAGATGCCGAGATCATCGGGCACGCCGATCCGCCGGCGCTGTGCCTCGAACAGCGCGCCAAGCGCGATGTCGTCATTGATGCAGAAGACGGCATCGGTATCGGGCGCACGGCCGAGAAGCTCCGCAAAGAGTTGCGAGCCCAGCGTCACGGTCGAGGGACGGGGCGTCACGCAGACGCGGGTCTCCGAATAGACGCCGGCATCCTCCGCCTCGTCCCGGAAGGCCTTCAGCCGGCGCTGCGTCCGCGGATCCATGCGCGCACCGAGAAATCCGGGCTTGCGATAGCCCCTCCCGATCAGGTGGCGGGTGGCGGCGCGGGCCGCGTCGTAATGCGAGAACCCGACCATCATGTCGACCGGGTCGGCCGAGAGTTCCATGATCTGGACGACGGGACAATCGGCCTGTTCCAGGATCCGGCGCGCCGCCTCGGTCTGGTCGACCCCCGAAACGATAAGCCCGGCGGGACGCTGGCGCATGAAGAGGCCGACAAGCGCCTCTTCCTTCAGTGCGGAATAGCGCGTGTTGCCCAGCTGGATGTCGTAGGGAGAGGTCTCGGCCGTCTCGTAGATCCCCTGCAGGGCGGCTGCGAAGACGTTGTTGGTGACCGAGGGGATCAGGACGCCGATCACGTTCGACCGGCTGGAGGCGAGCGCGCGCGCGGCCGGGTCCGGGATGTATCCCAGTTCCTCCACCGCCTCCATGATGCGGATTCGCAACCGCTCGGACACGAGCTGCGGCTGGCGCAGCGTTCGCGAGACGGTGGCAGCGCTTGCACCGGCCATCTTCGCAACGTCGGCAATCGTGACAGACGCGCTTTTCGTCATTTTTCGCTTTTTATCCAGAATGTTATGGAAAATGTAGCAGGATCGGGCAGGGAAGGAAAGCTCGATTGACAAAAGAAAGCGCTTTCATTATTTCCCTTGGCTCATGTCGCAAGGCTGCGGGAGGGGCGGGTGCGAAGCGGAGGAAATATCCTCGTCATGGGCGTGTGCGGGGTCGGCAAGTCGACCGTCGCGCGGGCGGTCGCCGAGCGGATCGGCGGGCGTTTCCTCGAGGCCGACAGCTTCCATACCGAGGCGAATGTCCGGGCGATGTCCCGCGCCATCCCGTTGACCGATGCGATGCGGGCCGACTGGCTCGACCGGCTTTGCGCGGCGATCGGGGAATGCCGGGGCGCAGCGGAGGCGCCGGTGGTGCTGGCCTGTTCCGCGCTCAAGCGGCGCTATCGCGCAAGGCTTGCGACCGCGATGGACCCGATGTTCGTCATTCACCTGACCGGCGATCCGGACCTGATCCGCGGGCGGCTTATGGCCCGCAGAAACCATTTTATGCCGCCTGCACTGCTGGATAGCCAGCTTGCGGATCTTGAACCCCTTGCCGGGGACGAGATCGGCGTGAGCTTGGATATCGCGATGGCGCCGGAGGCCGTGGTTGCGCGGGCCCTTTCATTCATGACATCGGGAGGCCACGCATGAAGCCGCTTATCTTCCGCAGCGAGCGCATCGTCGAATGGCTGATGGCCCTGGCGCTGGCCATCATGGTCGTCCTGACCTTCGGCAATGTCGTTCTGCGCTATGCCTTCAACACCGGCATCGACTGGGCCGAGGAATTGTCCCGGCTGATGTTCGTCTGGCTGATCTTCCTCGGATCGATCCTTGCGCTGCGCCAGCGCGCCCATCTCGGGGTCGAGATCCTGCAAGCCGCGCTGCCGCCCGCGCTGCGCCGTGTAAGCGCAATCATCAGCCATGTGCTGATCCTCTATGCCCTGTGGCTGTTTCTGGCGGGAAGCTGGAAGCAGACGATCATCGGGCTGCATACATATTCCACGGTGATGCATTACCCCAATGCCTTCATGGCCGCGGCCGGGCTGGTCTGTTCGGCAAGCATGTTGCTTATCGTCGGGGTGAACTTCTGGCGCATCCTGCGCAACGATCCGCGCGCCCATGTCCCCGGAACGGTGCCGCAGGACATCGCCGGAATCGAGGGCGCGTCCGAATGACCCTCGCGATTTTCCTCGGCTCGCTGGTCGGGCTGCTCGGCCTCGGCATGCCGATCGCCTTCGCGTTGATGCTGACGGGCATCGCGCTGATGTATCATCTGAACTTCTTCGACGCGCAGCTGGTGGCGCAGAACATGCTGGCGGGCGCGGACAACTTTCCGCTGATGGCCGCGCCGTTCTTCATCCTCGCGGGGGAGCTGATGAACGCGGGCGGGATCTCGCGCCGGATCATCGACCTTGCGGTGAGCCTCGTCGGACATATCCGGGGCGGGCTCGGATATGTCGTGATCGGCGCCTCGGTGCTGCTGGCCAGCCTGTCGGGCTCGGCCATCGCCGATACCGCTGCACTTGCAACGCTGCTGATCCCGATGATGCGCGACAACGGATATTCGGTGCCGCGCTCTGCCGGGCTGATCGCTTCGGGCGGGATCATCGCGCCGATCATCCCGCCGTCGATGTCCTTCATCATCTTCGGGGTCACGACCAACATCTCGATCAGCAAGCTGTTCCTCGCCGGCATCGCGCCCGGGGTGATGATGGGGGGCACGCTGATCGCGGTCTGGGCGCTCCTGGCGCGGCGGATGGATGTGACCCCGCAACGCAGGCGGAGCTGGGGCGAGCGGCGGCACGCGCTGATCGACGGACTGTGGGCGTTGGTGCTGCCGGTGATCATCATCGGCGGCCTGCGGGGCGGCATCTTCACCCCGACCGAGGCGGCCGTGGTCGCCGCCGTCTATTCGCTTCTGGTGGCGGTCTTCGTCTACTGCGAGGTCAGCCTGGGCGATCTCGTCGGCATCTTCATCGCGGCGGCCCGGACCACCAGCACCGTGATGTTTCTGGTCTCGGGGGCGCTGGTCGCATCCTACATGGTGACGCTGGCCGATCTTCCCGGGCAGGTCAGCGCGCTGCTGACCCCGCTGATGCACGATCCGCGGGTGCTGATGGCGGGCATGATGCTGCTGCTTCTGGTGATCGGCACCGTCATGGATCTGACGCCGACGATCCTTGTCATGGGGCCGGTCCTGATGCCGATCGCGCTCAAGGCCGGAATCGATCCGACCTATTTCGGGGTGATGTTCGTTCTCGTCGGCACGCTCGGTCTGATCCATCCGCCGGTCTGCACCGTGCTCAACGTGATCTGCGGCGTGGCCGGCATCTCGCTCGAGAGCGCGACCCGCGGCATCTGGCCGTTCCTGCTCGCCTATATCGCGCTGATCATCCTTTTCATCGTCTTTCCCGGCCTCGTCACCCTGCCGATGGCCTGGTTCAGCTGATTTTTAACCCAGAGGAGGAAACCATGCAGAAACTCATTCGCACCGTGATGCTGGGCGTCGGCCTGGCCGCGGCAACCGCGGTGGCAACACATGCGGCGGATTACAAGACGCGGATCATCCGTTTCGGCTACGGGCTGTCGACGGACAGCAATCAGGGTCGGGCTGCCGAGTTCTTCGCCAAGGATCTGGCCAAGCGCACGGGCGGCAAGCTGCACGTGAAGGGCTTCGGCAACGCGAGCCTCGGCAGCGACATCCAGATGCAGAACGCCCTGATCGGCGGCGCGCAGGAGATGATGGTGGGTTCGACCGCCACGCTGGTCGGCATCGACAGCGATTTCGGCGTCTTCGACCTGCCGTTCCTGTTCGCCAACAGCAAGGAGGCCGATGCGATCCTCGACGGGCCGCTTGGCCGCAAGCTTGCCACGGATCTGCAGGCCAAGGGTCTTGTCGGCATCGTCTACTGGGAAAACGGCTTTCGCAACCTGACCAACTCGGTCCGGCCGATCAGGACGGTCGAGGATCTGAAGGGGATCAAGCTGCGGGTGATGCAGAACCCGATGTATATCGACATGTTCGACCGCCTCGGTGCGAATGCCGTACCGATGTCCTTCTCGGAGCTGTTCACCGCGCTCGAGACCCATACGGTGGACGGGCAGGAAAACCCCGTCAACACGATCAAGTCGAGCAAGTTCTACGAGGTGCAGAAGTACCTTTCGCTGACCAAGCACGTCTACAGCCCCTGGATCGTCCTGGCGAGCAAGGCATGGTGGGACAAGCTTACGCCGGACGAGAAAAAGGCCATCACCGCCTCGGCCATCGCCTCGCGCAAGTTCGAACGCGACTACAGCCGCGCGGCCGAGAAGAAGGCGCTGGCCTTCCTCGAAAAGCACGGCATGCAGGTAACGGTGGTCAGCGACAAGGAGCTTGCGCGGATGCGTGATCTGGCCAAGCCGGCGATGGCGAAATTCGCCGCCGACGGCCACCAGAAGCTGGTCGAGCAGATGCAGGCCGATCTCGCGAAGCTGCGCAAGTGATCGCGCGCTGATCGGGGCTGGCGGGGACGCGCGCGCGGGGGATGCGCGTGCGCGCCCCGCCTGTCCGTCGCGCCCTCGGGCGGAAGACAGGCATTCGCCTGCTGCGGCTCGGGCGGCTGCGGCTCAGGCGGCCGAGGCGTAGGGTCCGATCGGCAGGACGGTGCGGCCGTAGTTCTCGTTGATGACCTCGGCGGCCGACAGGTAGAAGGCGAGGATCGCCGTCACCAGCCCGACATAGCCCCCGATCGTGCCAAAGATCGGCGCGAACCACACCCCGAAGGCAAGCAGAACGAAGGTCACCCACAGCGCGAGGAACACCAGTTGCAGGGCCTTGTTCGCCCGGAAGGTCGCAAGCCACATGTAGAAGGTGAACACGCCCCAGACGAACAGGTACCAGCCGATGAAGCCTGGCTGCACCTTGTCCGAGAAGAACAGCACGAACAACGCGTAGGACCACCAGAACGCGCCGTAGCTGGTGAAGGCGGTCAGCCCGAAGGTGTTGCCCTTGACGAATTCCAGAAGCCCCGCCAGCACCTGGGCGGAGCCGCCGTAGGCAAAGGCCAGCGCCAGCACCATCGGCACGTCCTGGCCGCCGAACCATCCGGCGTTGTGCATGCTCAGCATCCAGGTGGTGAATGCAAAGCCGGCAAGCCCCAGCGGGGCCGGGTTGGCAAATTTCATTGTCTCTCCTCCTCTAGCCGACATGCTTCA
>JASBUM010000197.1 GCA_030147905.1 Acidimangrovimonas sp. | reverse complement strand
CGGTGGTGTTGAAGATCTCCTGGATCTTCGCATATTCCGCCTTGCGCTTGGCGGGGTCGGTCTCGCGCTGCGAGGCGACGACCAGCTTGTCGACTTCGGCGTTCTTCCACCCCGAATGCAGCGCGTCGATGGTCGGCGAATAGGCGAAATACGAGGTGATCTCGCTGTGATCGGCGATATCGTCGGTCCATGCCGAAAGCCGCATGCCGAACTGTCCCTTGCGATAGAGATCGGTCCGCGTCGCGTTGTCGACCTGCTTCAGCTCCAGCTTGACGCCGAGCGCCGCCCACATCTGCTGAAGCGCGGTGGCGATGCCCAGCTCGTCCTGATTGCCGGCCAGCACCAGAAGACTGGTCGAGAAGCCCTTGGCGAAACCGGCCTCCTTCATCAGCTTCTTGGCCCGCGCAAGATCATAGGGATAAAGCGGCTTGGTGCCGCTATGAAGCGGCGTGGCCGAGGACATGAACGAGGTCATCGGCGTGCCGACGCCATGGGTCACGATCTGGATGATCGCCTTCTTGTTGGTGGCATAGTCGAGCGCCTGACGCACCTTGACGTCGGCCAGCGGATTGGGCTTGCCGTCAAGCTCGGGGCGCACGTTCACCGTAACATATTCCACCCGGGTCGAGGGAAACAGCTTCATGTCGATGCCCGGCGCTTTCTTCAACTCGGCCACCCGCGCGTAGGGGATGAACTCGGCCCCCTGGATCGCGCCGGATTCGAGCTTGAGGATACGCGTGGCATCGTCGGGGACCACCTCGAAGGTGATGCCGTCGAGATAGGGCAGCGGTTTGCCGTCCGCGCCCTTGGCCCAGTAATAGGGATTGCGCACCAGCTTCATCGTCGCACCGCGCTCCCAGCTCTTGAGCACGAAAGGCCCCGAACCGATCGGATGCTGGGCAAATTCCTTGGCCTTCTCGGCGTCCGTCTTGCCCGGCTCGGCCTCGAATTCCTTTTTCGGCAGGATCGCGGTATTGAACACCGTCAGCGCCGGCAGGATTGCCGGATCCGGATGCTTGAGCGTGATCTCGACGGTTTTGGGGCCGACCGCCTTGACCGTGTCGATGGCGCTGATCAGGAATCCCCAGATCCCGTTGCCGGGGGTCTTGGCGCGGGTCAGCGACCAGGCGACGTCCTCGGCGGTAATCGCCCGCCCGTTGGAGAACTTGATGCCGTCGCGCAGCGTCAGCGTGACGGTCTTGCCATCCTTCGAGACCACCCATTTCGTGGCCAGCCCGGGCTGCAATCCCTGGCCGTTGTCCGTGGGCAGGATCAGCGTGTCGTAAAGGTTCGACAGAACCCAGATATCGACATTCGCGTCGTTGAGCACGGGATCGAGGAACAGGCTGTCGGCATAGCGCCCATAGACCAATGTCCCCCCGCGCTCGACCGCCGGGGCCTTGCTCGCGGCACCGGCAAGCAGCGCCGCCACGATCGTTCCTGCAAGCAACGTCTTCATGGTTTCGACCTCTCCTGTTCGGCCGCTGGTCTTTATCGACAAGCGTTATAATTTGATAGAACGTTGCACGTAATTTTCTTGCTGTCAACAATGGTTAACTTGGCGATACAGTCGGGTTTCGGGTCAGGTTAGCGCATTTTCCTTGCGGGATGATCGAATATTGTCCTATTTGTGTATAACGCTAACGCAGGGTGATGCATGGAATTCGACATCGATCGCAGCTCGGGGGTGCCGATCCGCCGTCAGCTTCGGGGCATGATCGAATACGGAATCGCCTGTGGCGAGCTGCCGATTGGCGCGGCGCTTCCCTCGGTGCGCGAACTGGCCGAGCATCTCGGCGTCGCACCGATGACGGTCAGCCAGGTCTATGGCGCACTGAAGAAGGACGGCCTGATCGAGGGGCGCAGCGGCTCGGGCACCTTCGTTGCCGACAGCCTGCGCGCCCAGATGGCCACCCGGCCCGAACTCGACGTGCTTCACGCCGACATCGACAGGCTGATCGACTATGCCGAGGCGGTCGGATTGCGCGGGCAGGAACTGACCTCGCTGATCAACAGCCGCCTCGCCCATCGCAACGCCGCCGGGCGCCGGCGGGACATCGTGATGGTGGGACTGTTCGCCGAGGCCACCGAAAGCTACGCCGAATGCGTCGCCCGACAGCTGGGCGACGCCGCGAGCGTGCGCGCGGTGACCCTGTCGGCACTGGAAGACAGCGCCGAGGCCCGGACGGCGGCCGGGGCAGCCGACCTGATCCTGAGCTTTTCGCCCCTGCGGGGCCAGATCGCGGCGATGTTTCCCAACACGAAGGTCGTTGCCCTGCGCTTCATCCCCGCCGAGGAAACCCGCATGTCGCTCGCCTCGCTCGATCCGATGGCGCGGGTGGCGGTGGTTTCCAAATTCGTCGCGTTTCAGCCCGTCATCCATGCGGGGGTGCATCGCTTCGCACCGCATGTCCTCGACATCGTCACGCTGAATGCGGATGCGCCGGACGCCGCCCGGACATTGGCCGACCGCGATGTCGTCATCTACGCCACCGGCGCCGACGGGATCGCCCGGCATGCAGCACCCGGCGCCCAGGCGATCGAATTCCGCCATACCCCCGACCCGCGCGATATCGACCGGGTCGTCCGCCCCTTCGTCGCGGGTGAGGCCGCGGCGTTTCCCGCAAAGAGAAAGGCCGCGACATGAAGATCTCGGACATGAACTGGCGCCAGGTCGAGGATTACCTGCGCAAAGACGATCGCGCGATCCTGCCGCTGGGCAGCACCGAACAGCATGCCGGGCTCTCGCTCTCGGTCGATTCGATCCTGTCGGAAAAGGTCGCCGTCGATGCCGCAGCGCCCCTTGGCGTGCCGGTCTTTCCCGTCGTCGCCTATGGTCTGACACCCTATTTCCTGGCCTATCCCGGCTCGGTCAGCCTGCGGGTCGAAACCTATATTCGCGTGGTTCGCGACCTGCTCGACTGCCTCGCCCGGCAAGGTTTTCGCCGCATCCTCGTCGTCAACGGCCACGGCGGCAACCAGCCGGCCGCCAGTCTCGCGATCGAATGGATGGCCGACAATCCCGGCACGGCGGTGAAATTCCACAATTGGTGGAACGCGCCCGAGACCTTCGCCAAGGTGCAGGAGATCGACCCGGTCGCCTCGCATGCCTCGTGGATGGAGAATTTCCCCTGGACCCGGCTTGCCGAGGTAACCCAACCGGGCCAGCACAAACCGATGATCGACCTGGCGCGGATGCGGCTGATGGCGCCCGACGCCGTGCGCACCTATCTGGGCGACGGCAATTTCGGCGGCTATTACGAACGCCCCGACGAGGAGATGCAGGCGATCTGGGATGTCGCGGTGGCCGAGACACGCGCCCTGATCGAAGGCCCCTGGGCATGACCGAGCCGATCCTCATCTGGGGCGCCGGCGCCATCGGCGGCACGCTGGGCGCGGCCTTCGTCCGTGCCGGGCAACCGGTCGTTTTCGTCGATCGGGCGGCCGATCATGTCGCCGCGATCCGCAAGGGCGGGCTGCGGATCGACGGGCCGCTGTTCCAGGACCGGATCGAGGCGCCCGCCTTCACCCCCGACACGCTGACCGGCCGGTTCGAGCGTGCCTTTCTTTGCGTCAAGGCGCATCACACCGCCCAGGCCATCGGGCAGCTCGCGCACCATCTCGCGACCGCGGGTTGCGTCGTCTCGGCGCAGAACGGGCTCAACGAACATGTCATCGCGGCCGAGATCGGGGCCGCGCGCACCATCGGGTGTTTCGTCAATTTCGGGGCCGATTACCTCGAACCCGGCGTCGTCCATTACAGCGGCCGCGGCGCGGTGGTGATCGGCGAACTGGACGGGACCGAAAGCCCGCGCGTCACCGAGTTGTGGCGGCTGTTGGCGCGCTTCGAATCCGCCGCGGTCCTGACGCCCAACATCTGGGGCTATCTCTGGGGCAAGATGGTCTATGGCGCGCTTCTGTTCGCCACCGCGCTGACCGACGACAGCATTGCCGATGCGCTGGCCGACGGCGCGGCGCGGCCGGTTCTGGTCGCGCTGGGGCGCGAGGTCGGGGCGGTGGCCGCGGCCGAAGGTCTTACGCTCGAGGGGTTCGACGGCTTCGATCCGCGCGCCTTTGCGCCCGATGCGGGTGACGCGGCGCTGTCGCGATCCTTCGATGACATGGTCGCCCATAACCGCCGTTCGACCAAATCGCATTCCGGGATCTGGCGCGATCTGGCGGTGCGCAAGCGGCCGACCGAGGTCGACGCGCAGCTCGGCCCCGTGGTCGAGATCGGCGCGCGCCATGGGATCGCCACCCCGCTTGCCGCGCGGGTGATCGCGATGATCCACGAGATCGAGCGCGGCGAGCGGCGCTTGTCGCGCGCCAATCTCGACGAACTG